>CALHQV010000077.1 GCA_938038035.1 uncultured Gemella sp.
GCGAATTTAGATATCAATAAACCACTGCGTCTATGAGTTCTCATATGAACTTTGTCAAATTTTAAGACTTTTGGATCAACCCCTTATATTCACTATTTTCATCATTTGGGTCCCCACTCCCCCTAACTGCAATATAATTAGCTCTCTCCACATTAACAATACTAGGTTTCGTCTTACGTACATATAAATGTTTTAAAGTTTTCTTAAAATCAACTGCCATATTACTTCTCCAAAATAAAAATTATCCTATCTGATTCAACATAAGTTTTTTTATTTTTATCAAAGTCACAGAAATACTCTTTAACTTTAAATCCAATATTTTGAATTTCAGCAAGGACGCTTTCAATTTCATAAGTTCTTTGCGAGTGAAACTGTTCTAATTTTTTATACAAACCATTGTTTTCTTTTATAAAGAACGACAGTTCACTCTCCACCTCAAGAGAATTTTCTGTTTCATATGTGAACCAAAGATAACTAATTTCCTCATCCTCATAACCGAAAACTTGCTTTTCTAACATATCCGTTATTTTTTTTGGAGTGTGGATATCAAATACAAATTTTCCACCTTCTTTTAAAGATGAATATACTTCTTTTAATCCTAGTTTAAATTCTTCAAAATCCGATAAATAATTAAATACATCAAATGCGCTTAATACAAAATCAAATTCCATATTTAACGATGAAATTTCTAATAAATCCATCGCAAAATAATTACAACCAGGAACTTTTTCACTAGCTATCGCCAACATTTGCTCACTATTGTCTACTGCGAATACTTCTCCATATTTTTTTAGAGTTGATAGCATTGTTCCACTACCGCAACCTAAATCAAGAACTAGAAGATTTTTTCTATCTTCTAATTCTTGATCAATAATATTTTTATAAGCATCGTAGTCGACATCCATTAGTTTATCATAAACAATACTTAAATTTTCGTACATATTATACACCTTTTATAGGGTATTTCTCAAATAGTGCATCTAATTCATAGTATTCTCTATCATCACGAGTCATGATGTTTACTACTACATCACCTAAGTCCATAAGAATCCATTTAGCTTCTCTTAGACCTTCTGTGCTATGAATTTCTCCACCGTTCTCTAATACTTGTTCTCTTACTTCTTGTGCAATTGCTTCTACTTGTCTATTTGTAGGTGCGTGACAAATTACAGAATAGTCATATAATACTCCTGCTTGAGTTAAATCATAAGCAACGATATCATAACCGTGTTTATCATCACATGCATCTACAACAACTTTTAATAAGTTTTCTACTTCCATTTTCATCCTCTTTCTTTATTTTATTTTTTTATAATATGGAACATTACCACATATAATACATCATCTTCTGGGTATCTTTTTGCTAGTTTTTCGATTAATTCATCTAGAGTAACACCATAATACTTAGCATAACGTTCTGTTAAAGTATCTCTTGTTACAGGTTTAACTAAATCAACTTCTAATGTAGCAAACACTGTATCAGGATCTTCATAAGTCGTAGCTTCTAATAAATCACCTTTTTTGAAGTGAGCCTCACTCTTATTTCTAATTGTGATTGTTTTTTCATCAGTTAAAATTTTATCTTTATTTTTTTCTTTAAATCCAACACGATAGTTTTTAATATTATAATAGTTGTAACAATCTAATAATGATGGATAAATTCTTTCATCATTATCGATTAGATAAACTAATGTATACTTAGCAGCAAGTCTTACCGCTTCATCTAGGTCATACTGAGATACTTCTGTAACCTCTGCTAAATGTGGGTGTTTCCTTTGTGGATCAGTATAGTCAGCTATGAAAATTATTTTTTCTAATAATGTCATGTGCTTTCTACCAAATGTGTGGTTAGCAACAGCAAGTTTAACTTCCTCATCAGCTACACCAAATTCTTCCTCAATAAACGCACTTGCTACAGGTCCGTGAAGAACCTCTACTGGATAATCTAATAGTTTCCCATCTAAATTATGTAAGATTACATATTTTTTCATCAATACTTCATCCATTGGTTTACAAACATCATGTACTAAAGCTGCTAAAGCTGCTCTTTCTTCATTTGCTCCATGAACTTTTGCTAAATGTTTTGCTACTTCCACAACTCTTAATGTGTGTTCGTATCTTTTTTCTGGTAATATTTCTTTCACTCTATTTTGAATTTCTTGATATTCCATATAAACCCAACTCCTCTATATATGACCTACATTCATCTGTAATCATATACTTAATACTTTTCTTGTTTTTTAAATTTTTCCTAATTAAACTAGAACTTATCTCAATTATCGGTGATTTCATTATCTCGTAATTAATAGATTTATAAAAAACATCCCCTTCTACTACTTTATATAAATCCTCTTCATCACGAGCAACAAAAATAAAAGTTACAAGTTTTGCTAGCTCTCCTATATTATACCATTTTTTTAAGTCTTTGGCTCTATCTGTTCCAATAATAAAATAGATTTTTTTATTTTTATACAATTCACTAAAATACTTAACGGTATTATAACTATAACTTACACCCTCATTTGATATTTCATAGTCACTAACTTCAAACTTTAAGTTACCTTTAGTACTTAGTTTCGTCATCTCAAATCTATTTTTATCACTAGCTTCAAGTTCTCTACCTTTTAATGGTGTAATATACGAAGGAATAAAAATTACTTTCTCTAAATCATAAGTATCTAGTGCTGTTTCGGCAGTAATTAGATGACCTATATGAATCGGATCAAAACTACCGCCATAAAGCGCAATTGACATCTTATTTCACCAACTCTATTTTTCTATACTTTTCCTTAGAGCTTTGTTTGTATAATACAATAGTGTGTCCAATTACTTGAACTAATTCAGATGAAGTACGTTCAGATAAAATTTTTGCAACTTCATCTTTATCTTCCTCACAGTTTTGTAAAATACTTACTTTTAATAATTCACGTTTTTCTAACGCATCTCTAATTCCTTGAATCATATCACTATTAACACCTGATTTCCCTACTTGGAAAATTGGTGATAAATGATGAGCTAATGCTCTTAATTGTCTTTTTTGTTTTCCTTTTAACATCTTATCCTCTTTTCTTTTACTATATTATCGATTCACGTACAAATACTTCGATTTCTTCTGGAACATGAATATCAATCTTACATCCACTATCGCTATTAATAGTAATCCATCCTAATCCAGAAATCACAATATCCATCTTTCTACTGTCAATAGTGAAACTTTTCTTAACTTGATTGTTGAAAATAGAAATATTATCTTCAAACGGTGGTTTTAATAATGTTCCCAAGTGTTTTTCAAATAATTGATCAGCATTACTTAATTTTGTACGATGAATTTCTACTAAATTAGATGCATATAATGTAAAACTTTGACGCTCACCTTCTACAAAATCCATTCGAGCCATACCACCGAAGAATAAACTTTGCTCAGCATTTAATTGGAATACACGCGCCTTAATTTCTTTTTTTGGCATTACTAATTTTAGACTTTGCGCATCAAGATAATGAGCTATATCATAATCCAGAATAATACCTGGTGTATCATAAATACTAGTAGCACGGTCTAATGGGATTTCTATCATCCCTAGTGTTGTCCCCGGGAAGTGAGAAGTTGTAATAACATTCTTATCCCCAGTTGTAAGTTCGATAAGTTTGTTAATAAATGTAGATTTACCAACATTCGTTGCTCCTACTATATAAACATCCTTACTATCTCGTAATTCATCTATACGACTTGCGGCTTCTTCAACACCTTGATTTTTTATCGCACTAATTAAAAGAATATCTTTTACTTTAATACCCTTAGCTTTCAGCATCTTAAATAGCCATTGTTTTACTTTATTTTGTTTAACTGATTTAGGTAATAAATCTAACTTGTTAGCCACAAGTACTATATCTTTGTTATTTCCTACAATATCAACCACGTCTTCAATCCAACTTCCAGAAAAGTCGAAGATATCTACTACTTTTACAATTAATGCATCTTTTTTTGATAGTGTTTTGATAAGTTGATAAAAATCTTCAGCTCCAAGTTGCACATCAGATACTTCATTATAGTTTTTTAATCTAAAACATCTTTTACAAACAAGATTGCCATCAATACTTTTTTCTACTACACTCTTTGGTAAATAACCTTGTTTGTTCTGATCTTCACTTTGAATCTCAACACCACAACCTATACAATAAACTTTATTACTCAATATGGCCTCCATTTTCTTTCTTATGTTTTAATCTATATCCTACTTTTTTCATTTTAGGGAATTTTTTTCTTCTTGTTAAATTTTGGATTATTAACCCTTCAAAAAATCTATTAATTCTAGTTTTGAATGCATCAGTTTTAGAAATAGGCTTTACTAGTACACTCATAACACCAAAACTCTTTGCACCTAGTACATCAGTTAATACTTGATCTCCTAAGATAATCGCTTCTTCAGGCTTTCTATTTAATTTTTGTAAAGCTCTTTTAAATCCAATTGTCAACGGTTTTTTCGCTCCAGCTACATATTGAAGATTTAATTTCTTACAGAACTCCTCAACACGTTCTTCTGTATTATTAGAGACGACAATAATATCGAACCCAGCTTTTTTCATCTTCTTTAGCCATTTATTCAATTCTTTTGTATCTTTTTTACTATCCCATGATATTAAAGTATTATCTAAATCAGAAATAATAACTTTCTTGTTGTGCATATTCATATACTCAACATCAATAAACTCATACTTTTCTATAAAATCATCGGGTGAAAAATATCTTTTTAGTACCATTTTCTTTTACCAATAGCCTATAAAATAGTTGCTATTTTCTCTCCCATCTTGATTTCTTTATTCTCTAAGTTTTCCTCTAAGATTACGTTATCTTTTTCAAACAATAACACAACTGTTGAACCAAACTCAAAGTACCCTAACTCTTCCCCTTTTTTCACATAAATACTCTCATACGTTGGAATAATAGAATTAACATTTTGGGCTCCTACAGGAATTAATGTATAATTTATTTTCCCATTAAGTCTATACACTTGTCTGTAGTTATAGCTTAAAATATTATCTCCTAATTCTAATCCAAGATTATTAACTGGATATGAATATTTACCTAGACTATAAGCATCCTTTACTTGACTATTCATAGGGAAGTGAATACGGTGATAATTCTTTGGACTTAGATATATTATCATATATGTACCATCTTTATATTTATCAGCTAGCTCACTATCTCCAACTAATGTTTGAACATTATACACTTGATTTTTCACAATAAATGTACTATCTTCGCTTATAGTTCCCACTTCTGAAATAACTCCATCAGTAGGACTAACTAAAGAATCCTCTTCTTGATTAATTGGTCGAGCATCAGGTCGTAGCTTTCTAATAAAAAATTCATTTAAATTTTTAAAATCATCAATTTCATCTAAGATTTCTTCTGTGTTAATATCATATACCTTAGCAAAAGGTTGAATCATTAATCTACTTAAATTAGACTTAGTTAATTTTTTAAGAGCTTTAGAACTCATATTTCCATTCGTTAACTCAACACAAAGTTGAAACATTTTCTTTTTTAACATACCCGTCTCCTTATTGAATATCATGTTATATTTTACTATAAAAGTCGATTAAATACAAATATTGCAAAGAAATCAGCTTAAAATTACCCAAAATCAATCATTAAAAATATTATTTAATTGAACCTATTTATTATAATATACTCTTTTATATTGTTATATTTTTAGATAACCTTAACTATATAAAATTATTCCATTATACGTTATCATTACTGATAAGTAGATATTTGTATATTCAAGATGTTTTATGAATTTTTGTTATAGAATATTGATTTTATTATCATAAAATTGTATAATATAATTATAATAATAAAGCAAGGGAGTGAATGACATGACGTTAAATAATAAAGTAAAAGAAAATATTATTTTAACAACTGTCCAAAACGTTTGAACTAAGGGCTATTCTCTGACAAGTGTTCAGGATATCATTAAAAAAGCTAAAGCCCCTAAAGGAAGCGTATATTATTATTTTCCAAAAGGAAAGGATGAGATTTATCTAGAAGCACTAGATAAAATCAACAGTAATGTGAAAAAAGAATTTAAAACAATTTCTCCGAAATTAGGGACTTTAGAGGAGTACTTAACAACTGTTTTTGATCTTTTTATATCAAAAGGTAAAGCATGTAAACGCAGTGGTTTCTCTCTGACATTATTAGCCATGGAAACTGCCGAATTATCACCAATTATCGCCGAAAAATGTAGTGATATATTGGAAAACTGGCGCTTACTTCTTGCTGATGGATTATTCGATAGAAATCTTCCAGAAGATGTTTGTAATCCTGTTAGTGAATGGTTATTCACTAGTATTCAAGGAGCTTTAACTGCAAATAGAATACACAAGGATGAAGCATTCCTTTACAATATAAAATCTTCAATTAGATTTGTTTCTACCGCTTCTCCTGAGACACTAAGAGAAATATTCTCTAGATCGGATGAAGACGAAGTTGTCGCATAAACAAATCCCTCGCTACTGAGTTCAGTAGTGAGGGATTACTTTTTTAAATTGTATTTATCATTTGCATAGTTAAGGAATTAATTTTTTGACTAAAGAATTTTTTAATTGCAGGATCTATATCTAATCTATCTAATGCTAACTCAAAATCTTCTAACCAATATTTTGCTTCTTTTATAGAAATAGGTAGTTTCATATGCTTTTTTCTTAAATCAGGTGTAGCAAAGATCGAATGACCTGGTTGTCCTAAAAATAATCTAAAAAATCGTTTTTGTTCTATCTTGATTTTTTCAAAACCATCATTAAATAAAAGATTAATTCTATCATCATTTGGTATAATATCATCATACATATGCATAACTAGTTCATCAATCTTTTCTTCTCCTATTTGTTCATACAGGTTCATAATTACCTCCACAATTTGTTCATATTTTTTTCACTTTTTGTACTTATTTATATTAAACTACATTAATAAAATTTTTGCAATTAAAATACTTTTATAATTCCTAAAAAACTAACTTTAGATAATTAAAAAGCGTAAAATAGGATAAACCCATTCTACGCCTTAACTATATTATTTTAATAATTTTTTAAATGCTTCTACTTTGTCAGTTCTTTCCCAAGTGAATTCTACATCTTCACGTCCAAAGTGACCGTAAGCTGCTGTTTTCTTGAAGATTGGTTTTCTTAAATCTAAAGTTTCGATAATTCCATTTGGTGTTAAGCGGAATTCTTCTTTAATAGTTTTAACGATATCCCCTTCGTCAACTTTAGAAGTTCCGAATGTTTCAACAAAGATTGATACTGGGTGAGCTACTCCAATTGCATAAGCTAATTGTACTTCTGCTTTATCACAAATTCCACTAGCAACGATGTTCTTAGCGATATATCTAGCCATATAAGCCCCTGATCTATCTACTTTAGTCGCATCTTTACCACTAAATGCCCCACCTCCGTGACGAGAGAATCCACCGTATGTGTCAACGATAATTTTACGTCCTGTAAGTCCAGCATCTCCAACTGGTCCACCGATTACAAATCTTCCTGTTGGGTTGATAAAGTATTTAGTATTTTCGTCTAATAAATCTTTATCTAAACATGGCTCGATTACGTATTTTTTAATATCAGCGTGAATTTGTTCTTGACTCACGTCTGCATCATGTTGTGTAGAAACTACGATTGTATCAATTCTATTAACTTTGTGATTCACATCGTATTCGATTGTTACTTGTACTTTCCCATCCGGTCCTAAGTATGCTAGAGTTCCATTTTTTCTAACTTCAGCTAATTGTTTCGAAAGTTTTTGACTTAGGTAAATTGGTAGTGGCATATATGTTGGTGTTTCGTTAGTTGCAAATCCAAACATAAGACCTTGGTCACCAGCACCTACTTCATTCTCTTCTTTTTGTTGTTTTGTTTCTAATGAATTATCAACTCCAAGAGCGATATCTGGAGATTGTTTATCTAACCCAACTAGAACTGAGATGTGGTCTCCTGAATATCCTTTATTAGGATCATTATATCCAATTTCATTAATTGTATCACGTACGATTTGTTGGAAGTCAACATTTGCTGTTGTTGAAACTTCTCCTACAAGTACTGCTAATCCTGTGTTTACACAAGTTTCACAAGCTACACGTCCGTATGGATCTTGCTCTAAAATCGCATCTAAAATCGCATCTGATACTTGGTCAGCGATTTTATCTGGGTGCCCTTCTGTTACTGATTCTGATGTAAATAAATATGTTTTGCTCATTTCTTTCTCCTAAAATATTTTTGTCTGATATTAATACAAATCTTTTCTAGATCCTTAATATCTTATTAATTATAAAATAAAAGACCTTATCTCATAGACAAGGTCTTTTATTATTACCTCATCGCTCAAAGTAAACTTTGCTAAGGAAAGCACCTTAATCAATTGATTAGGTTGCTGGAGTTCAACGGGCCTTATCCCTCACTCACTCTTGATAAGTATTTATATTTCTTTTATCAGCATATTAGATTTTAATATACTTTTTCTAATTTGTCAAACGATAAAGTAAAAATGATATAGTAAAATTA
>CALHQV010000078.1 GCA_938038035.1 uncultured Gemella sp.
AAATCTGAATCACTAAAATGTCCACCTTTATTCCATTCTAGTATTGTATTTATTTTATCATTTTTCGATAGTTCTTCTTGCTTTCTAATATTATCTCCAACAGCAGACATTATTTTATTCTTAGTTTTCTCTTCAGTATCACCAAGACTTAGATAAATAGTGTTACTTAATGGCGTATTATTATTTATAAATTCTTCCCAACCATTAAACCATACAGACGGTGAAGCTGCCGCAATACCAGAAAATGTCTTTGACTTATACGCACTCCAAAGACTGAATAATCCCGCTAGAGAATAACCACCTAATATCACCTGAACATCATCAGTAAAATCGTATCTTTCTTTAACCTCTGGTATTAACTTACTTTCAATAAATTCTAAAGTATCTATAGCACCAGAACCGAAAGATTTATTCCCAAATGCCGCTGGTGCTTCCCAAGGAGAAAGTTCGTTATTCCAATCCTCTATTTTAAAAGCAATAAGTGAGAATTGATTATCTGTATTTTTTTCAATTTCTGCTACTTCATTATCTAATACTTCTATATCATGTTCATCAACTGGTTGTATTAGTAAATATTGTGTATTCTCCGAAATATATCCAATACATTCTTTATTATCGATAACAAATTTCTCGTTTCTTAGTTCCATTGATTTCTCCTATGAAGTTTATTATTTTTTGTTCTCATAAATTACCACCCAATAAAATAATTTATTTTATGCTTAAGCCATATTTTCTAAAATAATTTCTTTAACAATTTTCAGATGTGCTTCAATTTTCCTAACATCCGTTTTTATATAATTAATCAACTCTTTACTAGATACATGTTTTTTTATAAGTGCATAATCATAAAAATCTCGTTCATCATATGTCTTCCATTTTTTTCTTGAAGAGGATTTTTGTAAAATTGGATTATCCTCTAGATTGAAATGATACAAACATGTTTTTTCTTTTATACTATCACATATTCCTTCTAAGTCACCTAGTTTTACCTTATCTTTAAGAGAAAAATTAACCTTATGTCTATACTGATTTCCTTGTATCTGAATATCAAAAGATGATGTAGTACCTTCGATAGGAAGATCAATTCCAAAAAAATGAGCTCCCCTTATTCTACCAGAGTATGTTTTATACCCTAAATCAGCAATCTGACTCTCTAAATTCGCATAATGAATCTTCTCGATAACCGACCTTAATCTCATACCTTCAAGCACTTTATTATTAGACTCTTCAAAATAGTATGATTCACCATAACTTACCTTTCCAATAAACTTTTCCACATTCTCCATATATTCAATATAATCTTTTAAGAATAATCTAAAAGTCTCATCTACTTTATCAAGCAAATCACGATAATACTTAATTAACTCAACATAACTTCTTCTAAACCAACTATCAGGTAGTTCAAATTCAGGTTTAACTAAACTAAGAAGTATCCCTTTAGCATTAGAATCTTTTTCAGAATAACGAATTAATTGATTCTCATCAGGTAAAGACTTAACTTTATTTTCTATAAAAATAACATGAGTCTTTCCATCCTCATCAATAACCTCGATAGTTAAATCAATCGAGTTTTTTTCTCTATATACCTTTAAGTCTGTATATTTTTTATTTACATCAATAACATCACTAAAAAACTTATGATTTATAAATTCAGACTTTTCCAGAACAACAGCAAATAGATTGCTGTGATATAATTCTAAGTTACTTAGTGAAAGTTGATAATTCAGTGTACTTTCTATTTTATTCCTAAGAGTTAATAACTCATTATAATTTTCCATCTAACAATTCCTTTACTTTGATAATTAATTTATTTTACTTTTTCTCATTAT
>CALHQV010000079.1 GCA_938038035.1 uncultured Gemella sp.
TTATATAAAAATGATAAATTACACATCGATTATATAGAAAAAATTGCAGATAATGTTGTTACGATACATGTTATTGGAAAAGCTAAAGTCGGGAAGAAAAATGAAATTGAAACGAGATTACGACGTGATTTTTACAATGAGTTTAAATCTTTATTAACATCAAATGAAGAAAAATAGGAGGTTGGATTATGGAATATGAATTAAATGACATAGTTGAAATGAAAAAACAACACCCTTGTGGCACAAATAGATGGCAAATTACACGTATGGGGGCAGACATAAAGATAAAATGCCTAAAGTGTGATAATAACATTATGATGCCAAGACGTGAGTTTAATAAGAAAATTAAAAAAATAGTTGAAAAAAATTCATAATTTAAAAAAGCTAGTGAGTCTTTAAATAGAATCACTAGCTTTTATACTTACTTATTAAATCTTTTTGCTATTGTGGAACTAATAAAGGCAAAAGCTAAAACAATAATTATACCGTATAAAAATTCTATACTTCCAATATTATTTAGAGTAGTACCAAAGTGTGACCAGATCATTTTTCCAGGAATTAGGCCTATAACATTTCCGATGAAATATTTTTTAAACGATATTCTAGTTAAACCATATGAGTAACAGATAACACTATTTGGAAGAACTGGGATTAATCTGTAGATTATTAAAAATATTGTTAGTTTATTTTCACTAATACCGAAAATTGTATCATATTGTTTTTTCGATAGTTTTTTCGCTAAGTATTTTTTAACGTAGTCACTTGCAAAGTATCTTGAGATAAAAAACATCGCACTAGTGTATATTAACGCAGAAATTATTGAAAGGATAAAACCATGAGTAAAACCAAATAAATAACCACCAATTGCAGAGAATATCCCTGGTGGGAATAAAAATATTGGTAATATAGATGCTAGTATTAAAAAGACTATAGGTGCAAAGCTACCAAATTGAGCTATAAATTCTTGCATAGGTCCTCCTTCTGATAAAATAATATTCTTATTATATCATAATGCTAGGGAAATAAGCGAATAAAAACTAAAAGGGAGTGACTCAATCAGAGGAATCAATTTTGATAAGTCACCCACATAAAGATTTTTAGATCTTATACTTCTTTTATTAAATGAATTTCAATTCTATTAGGATCATTAATGATGATTTTATCGTCATATTCAGAGATGATTTTAGCATTGTTATTTTTTATATTTTCTACAACTTTGTTGTAAGCAACATCGTCAATAAATAGAATTTCAAAATGATCTAAACCTGGTGTACCTTTTTGTCTAAGATTTAGGTTAGGGCCACCCCAGTGATTAACAGCAAGGTGATGATGATAATCACCATAAGCAATCCAACTTGCACTAGCCACGGTGAATTTATCACTAAATCCTAGTACTTCTTGGTAGAAGTTAGAAGAAACGGTAGAGTTTTGAACACTTAGATGAACGTGCCCAATAATAGTTCCTACTGGTAAAGAATAAGGCACTACAGTTTCAGAAATATCAAGTAGGTGAGTAGCATCAATAGGTTCTGTTACTCCTATGATTCTTCCATCTTCTTTTATATCCCAAGTACTTTCATCTTTATCATAATATACTTCTATTCCATTGCCTTCGATATCACTTAGATAAAGTGCATTACTATAACCGTGATCAGATCCACCATCTAAAGGTATATTAGAATCTATAAAGTGGCGCAGTATGTTTGCTAGACTTTGCTCATCTGGAACTAGATAGGCTATGTGATATAGTCCGTAAGAACGTACTAGAGGGCCATCGACTTTTTTTAAGTGAAGAAGCGGAGTATTATCAGTAGTACCTAAAGTAGCTTCCGTTTCGTTTTTTGAAATTATAGTCATACCCATAGCTTCTGTGTAGAATTTAAGCTGTCTTTCAAAGTTTACAACATTAAGTGTTGCAGTTCCAAGTTTAATATTTGAATTATATTTTTTCATAGTTAATTATATCCTTTAAAAGTTTTTTTCATAAAACTTTATATCTTTTAATATATTTTACATACCAAAATACAATTTGTAAAGTACGTACTTTTATAATAATTAGTATCTTTTATGATACTAATGAATAAAATTAATGATTATTAACAAAAATATTTTTAAATAACATA
>CALHQV010000080.1 GCA_938038035.1 uncultured Gemella sp.
CTAATTCTTTTTTATAATCATAGTCGTACGCTATACTGTTTTTTACTTCCATTACCCATAAATCTCCTTCAACTGTTTCATCTCTTGCAACTCTCTAATACGTTCCTTTTGCTGCTGTATAGTCTGATATTGTCTGATATTTTCAGTTGACAATTTCTCAATATTTTCACTTGAAATATACACACCTACCATTAATCCTACAGTGAACATTGCTATTAGTATTGACAGTGTGATTAATATTATTTCAATGTTATTCCATAGGTTTTTCATCTCTTATCCTCCTATTCCGTTCATTTCCGCTATTTTCTTAGTTTGTTCAGCTTGTTCATCGTAAAATTTCAATAACTTTCGTTCTAATTTATGATTTTCTATTTTCAATTCTTTGTTTGCTTCTTCCACTTTACCAATTCTGTATGTACATAGAATCGCCATCAGAAAAGCCCCCCATACAATACCTATAATTAATATTGGGATACCTGCAAATATTTCATCATCTTCCACTATGCTAACCTCCTATTTCTCTTGCTGTACATCCCAACGCTTGCGCTAATTTTCGTAACGTTGAAAATGTTGATTTCTTAAATACTCCAGTCCTTATTAATCTAATAGTGTTAAAATGTACTCCAGATTTCTCATATAGTTCTTGATCTGTTATTTTTTGATTATCCATTATTTTTTGTAAGTTAGTCATTTCTACTTACCTTCTTTAACTTTTCTAATTCTAGCTTTTAAACTTTGTAAGATTTCTTCTTGAACATCCGCTTTACTGTCTAAGGCCCTCATTACATCTTCATCTCTTGTATCTTGTGTGACTAAGTGATGAATAATTACCTTTTCTTTTTGGCCTTGTCTGTGCAATCGCTTGTTAGCTTGTTGGTAATGTTCTAAATTCCAAGTTAAACCGAACCAACACACATGATTTCCACCTTCTTGCAAATTAAGACCATATGCAGCACTTGCTGGATGCGTCAATAGAATATCTATTTTTCTATCGTTCCAATCATCTTCATCTTGTGTAGTTTTTAATTCTCTAACTACTAAATTACTTTTTTCTAATGCTTTCTTAATTCTTTCTTTATCGTGTTGAAAGTTGTAAAATACCAAAAGACTTCGCCCCTGTAAACTTTCTACTAACTCAAGAAATGAATCTATTTTTGCACTATGTACTTCTGTGTAAATTCCTGAATTATCATACACAGCCCCATTACTTATTTGTAATAGTTTATTTGATAATGCGGCTGCATTTACTGCTGTTATATCCTCTTCTGCTTCTTCTAGCTCCAGGACAAAATCACGTTCCATTTTGTCATAGTCTTTTCTTGCTTTATCATTTAACACAACTGGAATCTCATTGTAAGATAAATCTGGAAGTTCTAAATAGTCCTCAGATTTCATGCTTATACAAATATCGGATATTTTATTTATGATATGATCATAAACTCCTTCTTTTACTTTATAATCAAAAATTTGACTCCTATTTCTCTTATCAGGCTCCATATATCTATTTCTAAAATGAGTAATATATTTCTCTAATCTCTCTCCTTGATCAAGTAAATATATTTGGGCCCACAAGTCCTCCACACCATTTGGGCTCGGAGTTCCTGTTAACTCAATCAACCTATTAATCTTAGGAAGTACCATTTTCAAAGCTTTAAATCTCTTACTTTGACTATTTTTAAAGCTACTGCTTTCATCAATCACAACGGTGTCAAAATACCAATCATTTCTAAGATAATCAACTAACCAGGGAATATTTTCACGGTTGATAATATATAAATCTGCATTTACACTTAAAGCTTTAATTCTCTTTTGCTGACTTCCCAACACTAGACTTACTCTAAAATCTTTTGTGTGATTCCATTTATCTTTTTCTTTCGACCATGTTCCCTCGGCCACTTTTTTCGGCGCAATAATCAACACCTTGTTAACTTGAAATCTATTGTATTTTAATTCCTTAATTGCTGTTAATGTTGATACTGTCTTCCCTAATCCCATATCAAGAAATAGTCCACATTTGGGAACATTGATCACATGATTAATTGCTGTTAATTGATATTTATGTGGAATAAACTCTCTCACGATATCAACTCCTCTACTAACTTATCTACCTCTTCTTTATTTTTTACCTTGTAAACTTTTTGGCCTAATTTATTAAAATCTCTCTCCACTAATTTTTGCCTTGCTGAATATCGGCCACCAACAGGCCTTTT
>CALHQV010000081.1 GCA_938038035.1 uncultured Gemella sp.
ATCTCTTTTAATGTTTATAGCTATTTTGTTATGTAAACATATGTTAGTATTAGAAGGTGTAGTTGGGCTGTTGATTTATATTGGAGTTGGTGGTATTACGTATGTTATAATGAATATTGTATTAAGAACAATAAACATTAAAGAAATTAGGATGCTTTTAAAGTAATATATATAAGAAAGATATAATTAAGAAAAATAAACTATTCTAAAATAAGGATGTGATTTTCATGAAAGGAATAATTTTAGCAGGAGGAAGCGGAACGCGTTTATATCCTCTTACAAAGGCGGTATCAAAACAATTGATGCCAATATATGATAAACCAATGATTTATTATCCGATGTCTATCTTAATGCTTGCAGGAATTAAAGACATCTTGATAATATCTACACCGACAGATACTCCACGTTTTGAGGAGTTATTTGGGAATGGTAATGAATTAGGTTTAAATATTGAATATAAAGTTCAAGAAAGTCCAGATGGATTAGCCCAGGCATTTATCATTGGAGAAGATTTTATCGGAGATGATTCTGTATGCTTAATTCTTGGAGATAATATATACTATGGTGGTGGACTTAGTAAGATGCTACAACGTGCAGCTAGTCGCCCAAGTGGTGCTACAGTATTTGGATATCATGTTCATGATCCAGAGAGATTTGGAGTTGTTGAATTTGATAAAGAAATGAAGGCCGTGTCTATCGAAGAAAAACCAGAAAAACCTAAATCTAATTATGCTGTAACTGGCTTATATTTCTATGATAATAGAGTAGTAGATATAGCTAAGAATATTAAACCTTCTCCAAGAGGAGAGTTAGAGATAACAGACGTGAATAAAGCGTATTTAGAAAAAGGTGAATTAAACGTAGAACTTTTAGGACGAGGATATGCTTGGTTAGATTCAGGAACACATGAATCATTACTAGAAGCAAGTAATTTTATAGAAACGATAGAAAAACGTCAAAATCTTAAAGTTGCATGTTTAGAAGAAATAGCTTATCGCATGGGATACATCGATAGAGAACAATTGATTAAATTGGCGCAACCGTTGAAGAAAAATAATTACGGACAATATATGTTACGTATAGCTGAACAGGAGTTATAATAATGAGAGTATTAGAAGCAAAATTAAAAGATGTAAAAATAATAGAGCCAGATGTTTTTGGGGATCACCGCGGATTTTTCACGGAGAGTTATTCAGAAGAGAAGTATAAAAAACTAGGTATAGATTTTAATTTCGTTCAAGACAATCATTCGTTATCAGTTGAAGCTGGTGTCGTTCGTGGATTACATTTCCAAAGAGGAAATGCTGCACAGACAAAACTTATTCGTGTAGTGACTGGAGCAGTGCTTGATGTTATTGTCGATATGAGAAAAGGGAGCCCAACATATGGTCAGTGGGAAAGTTTTATCCTTTCAGAACATAATAGAAGACAACTTTTAGTTCCTAGAGGATTTGCTCATGGTTTTGCGACTTTAACACCTAATGTTAACTTCATGTATAAGTGTGATAATTATTATAATGCAGAGGCAGATGCAGGAATTGCATTCGATGATAAAGAGCTTGGAATTGACTGGCAGATTGATCTATCAAAAGCTATTACATCAGAAAAAGATGCTAAACATCCTACATTTAAAGAATATGAAGCAAATAATGATTTCGTATATGGAGAGATATAATAACTAGCAGTATTTTGATTTTTATTATAAAACTCTGCCACTTTATGTTGGTGGAGTTTTCTCTATATAGAGTTTAGAAGAATAAATATTTTAACGAGGTAAAATAATGAAGAATATTATAGTAACAGGTGGAGCTGGATTTATCGGTTCTAACTTTGTACATTATGTTATAAATAATCATCCAGATATTCATGTGACTGTTCTGGATAAGTTGACTTATGCTGGAAATAGAGAAAATCTTGCTGGACTTCCAGAAGATAGATTTGAACTAGTTGTTGGGGACATCGCGGATGGTGAACTGGTTGATAAATTAGTTAGTAAAACTGATGCAGTAGTTCATTATGCAGCTGAATCTCATAATGATAACTCACTAAAAGATCCATATCCATTTTTACATACGAATATTATTGGAACATATACTTTAATCGAAGCATGTCGTAAGTATGATGTTAGATATCACCACGTATCTACAGATGAGGTATATGGAGATCTTCCTTTACGTGAAGATTTACCAGGAAAAGGTGAAGGAGTTGGAGAGAAATTCACAGCTGAAACACCTTATAATCCATCAAGCCCATACTCATCAACAAAAGCAGGTTCAGATCTACTTGTAAAAGCGTGGGTGCGATCTTTTGGACTTAAGGCAACTATTTCTAACTGTTCTAATAACTATGGACCATATCAACATATTGAGAAATTTATCCCAAGACAAATAACTAATATATTATCAGGAATAACACCAAAGTTATATGGTGAAGGTAAGAATGTAAGAGATTGGATTCATACAGAAGATCATTCATCAGCAGTTTGGACTATCTTAACAAAAGGTAGAATCGGAGAAACATATTTAATTGGTGCTGATGGAGAAGAGGATAACAAAACTGTTATTGAGTTAATCCTTGAGCTAATGGGAAAAGATAAGAATGCATATGAACATGTAAATGATCGTGTAGGACATGACCTTCGTTATGCGATAGATGCATCAAAATTACGCGATGAATTAGGATGGAAGCCGCAGTTCACAAACTTCCGTCAAGGGTTAGCTGATACTATCCGTTGGTATGAAGAAAACGAATCTTGGTGGAAAGAACAAAAAGAAGCAGTAGAAGCTAATTACGCTAAAAATGGACAGTAATAAAGAAGCGGAGTAACTTCCGCTTTTTATTAGGAGGTAATATAATGATACTTATTACAGGTAGTAATGGACAACTAGGTAGTGAATTAAGAAACCTTTTAGATTCAAGAGATATTTCTTACGTAGCTACAACAACAAAAGAATTAGACATAACAGATAAAGACTTGGTTAGTAGATATGTTAAGGAATTAAATCCTAGTGTAATTTATCACTGTGCAGCATATACAGCCGTTGATAATGCTGAGGATGTTGGTCGTGAAGATAATCACAAAGTAAATGCAGAAGGAACGCGTAATCTTGCTTTAGCAGCAAAAGAATGCGGAGCAACTTTTGTGTATATTAGTACTGATTATGTTTTTGATGGGACTTCTGAAACAGAATATTTACCAGAAGATGCAACTAATCCACAAAATGAATATGGTCGAGCAAAATTAGAAGGTGAAAATGCAGTACGAGAATTATTAGAAAAATACTATATAATTCGTACATCATGGGTATTTGGAGAGTATGGAAACAACTTTGTATATACAATGCAAAGATTAGCTAAAGATCGTGATAGATTAACAATTGTAGCAGATCAATTCGGAAGACCAACGTGGACAAAAACATTGGCAGAGTTCATGGTTTATTCACTAGAAAATAATGTAGAATATGGAACATATCATTTATCAAATGATAACAGCTGTTCATGGTATGAATTTGCAAAAGAAATTCTAAAAGATGAAGAAGTAGAAGTAGTACCGATTGAATCTAAGGATTTTCCACAAAAAGCAAATAGACCAAAATACTCAATTATGAATTTAGAAAAAACTAAGAAAACAGGATTTGAAATCCCAACATGGCAAGAAGCGTTAGAGAAGTTTTTGAGTAGTGTTGAGAAATAGTAAGATTAGTAGATTGGAAATATGGAAGTGAATCACACTACCTAATCAATGACGCTATGAATATTGAAATGTATCAAAAATATTTAGAAGAAGCAGAGGGTAAAGATGTAATCTTTTGTGGCGTCTTGTAGACTATAAATATTACGATATGCACGTAGTAATTGAAAAGGGTTTTCAATGTAGAGAAAGAGGGATTGAATAGATAATTAAAGGAGAGAAGAAAATGATGTCTAAGTTTAAATTATGCAATGCTGGTCAAGGATTATTTTATATAGGGGAAATTTACCGAAGTAAAGGAGAAAAATTTAAGTTCATTTATGATTGTGGAGGTAATAATATTTCTGGAGCTATAAATCAACATATTACAAAAGGTGAGGTAATAGATATGTTGGTTATCTCTCATTTTGATGACGATCATATAAATGGATTACCAGATTTATTTAATAAAGTATCCAAAATAAAAAGAATTTTTATACCATATTATAGGGGGAAAGAGGACTATTTATTACTGATGGCATATATTTATGGAAATGGTGCAACTTTAGATGATGTTGAAGAAATAGTTCTTGTGAGTACTAGTGAAAAAATCAAAGATGAAAGGGCTGATGAACAGGATTTTAATGAAATTAGAATAGGAGATTTTCTTGATATCGATGGCTATAGATTACCAAATACTAAGATAAAGGAAATCGGAAATACGGTTCTTTCTGTAGAGGGGAAATGGATATTTAAGTTTTATAACGCTAGAATAAGAGTTAATACTAATACTATAATATCAGATATAGATAATCTTATAAGCAATAATAACTGTAAAGATTTAGAGGCGTTATTAAAACTAAAACTGAATGCTGCTAAAGCAGGTTTGAGAAGGATTTATTCTACTTATTGCTCAAGCAAGTATAACAATTTTAAGCAGAATCAATCTAGTTTATGTTTATATTATGCTCCTATAAAAAGAGAAATAGGTGGGATTTATTTAATGTTAGATAATGAGATGAGATTTGGAGGTTATATTGGAATGCCTTGCTTTGGAACAATGCTAACAGGAGATATTTCGTTTAAAACAAAGGCGAAAACACAAAACTATGATGATTTTATAAAACGCTATGATAAGGAAGTATGTAAAACGGGTATATTTTTATTACCTCATCATGGGGCAAATAATAATTGGAATAGTCGTATATTGTATAATTTTAGATTGACACCTATTTTCCTTAATTCTTCGGGGCTAAACAATAAATTTAAACATCCAGGGTCAATGGTTATTAAAGAGTTGCAAAAGAAAAGCAGAATAGTCTGTTGTGCTAATGAATATTTAACAGTTGAATATTATATATAATTCTATAA
>CALHQV010000082.1 GCA_938038035.1 uncultured Gemella sp.
AAGTGATAAAAACATCATCACAACCCCCTCTTCTACTATAGAAGCCATCCAGATTTTACTAGATAGATTAGAAAAAAAAGGAAAAATAATCATCGTTTCCTATTATGGTCATGACGGTGGTTTAGAAGAAAAAGATTCGGTTGAAGAACTTATTACTCTTCTCCCACAAAAAGAATGGTCTGTATTAAAATATCAATTCATCAATCAAATCAACTGCCCTCCGATTTGTTATGTCATAGAAAAAAAGTAGAAAATTATCATATATGATAATTTTCTACTTTGAATGAAAAGCCAACCTCATTGAGGTTGGCTTTCTTCATGATCGTTTAAGCAAAATAAGCTTTTAACTCTTCTACTTTATTCAGTTGTTCCCATGGAAGTTCAATATCTGTTCTACCGAAGTGACCATAAGCGGCTGTTTGTTGGTAGATTGGTCTACGTAAGTTTAATGTTTCGATAATTCCTTTTGGAGTTAAACGGAACTCTTTACGAATGACTTCAATAATTTTATCTTCTGGAACATGGTTCGTACCAAATGTATCTACAGCGATTGAAACAGGTTGTGCAACCCCAATAGCATAGGCTAACTGGATTTCACATTTATCAGCTAGACCAGCTGCTACAACGTTTTTGGCAATATAACGAGCTGCATAACTTGCAGAACGGTCTACTTTAGTAGAGTCTTTACCAGAGAAAGCTCCTCCACCATGACGAGCATAACCACCATAAGTATCTACGATGATTTTACGTCCGGTTAAACCAGAGTCTCCAACAGGACCGCCGATAACGAATTTACCAGTTGGATTAATGAAGTAACGAGTTTCATCGTCGAGTAATTCAGCTGGTACTACAGGTTTAACAACATACTCTAGCACATCTTTTCTGATTTGCTCTTGAGAAATTTCTTCATCATGTTGTGTACTTACAACAATTGTATCAATACGTTTTACAGTATGTTCGGGAATATATTCAATCGTTACTTGAACTTTTCCATCTGGACCTAAGTAATCTAATTGTTTTTCCTTACGAACCTTTGCTAGTTGATACGCTAACTTATGACTTAAATCGATTGGCAACGGCATATAAGACTCTGTTTCATTAGTAGCATAACCAAACATTAAACCTTGGTCTCCTGCTCCAAACTCTTCAGATTGTCCACGAGTTTCTAATGCATCATCAACACCCATTGCAATATCAGGTGATTGTTTATCCAGAGAAACTAATACAGCTACTGAATCTGCATCATATCCATATTTACGGTCTGTATAACCGATTTTACGAATTGTATCACGAGCAACTTGTTGATAATCGACAACAGCACTTGTTGTGATTTCTCCTACTAATACGACTAAACCAGTGTTTACTACCGTCTCACAGGCTACACGCGCTGTTGGATCTTGAGCAAGAATGGCATCTAAAATACCATCACTAATTTGGTCTGCGATTTTATCGGGATGTCCTTCTGTTACGGATTCCGATGTAAATAAAATTTTTTCCATTTCTTTTTCCCCCATTCAATTCCGGTTACAAGGCATCTACACATTGTGTATCCTTTCGGGAATATCATTTTTAACTTTCTCATTATAGCATTTATTAGCAAAAAAGATAGCAAAAACTACTATTATATGAACATTTTTTTCAAACAAAAGAAAAAAGCCTAAGTTCAAAGACTTAGACTTTCTTCATGAGGATTTAATTCTATTATTTTACTTCTTTACGAACAATTGCGTATGCGCCAACTAATAACACACTTGCAATCACAACTAGAAGATTGTAGTTTGTTGTACCTGTATTTGGTAATTCAGGTTTTTCTTCAGTAGTTGTTGTATTTTCAGTTGTCACAACTGTACTTGGACCTTCTGTTGTTGTTATAACAGTTGTTGGTGCCTCAGTCGTAGTCGTTACTGTTGTAGGTGCTTCTGGAGTTGTCGTAACAGTTGTTGGTGCTTCCGTTGTTG
>CALHQV010000083.1 GCA_938038035.1 uncultured Gemella sp.
AAAATTGAAATCCGGGGCTGGAATTTTTCCATGCCCCGGATTTAGTATACAACCTGATTTCAATGAAATCACTTAAGAGTACAGCTCTTTTAATTTTTTTATCTTCTAATTAGTTTTAATATTTTTCTTCTTAGTGGTAATCCGTAGTTGTACATTAAATTGAATAGGTGAGAGATTACTAAATCGAACTCTCCGTAGTATTCTACGATATTTGGAGCGAATTTAGATTTGAAACCAAGTAGACTGTCATTTAGATCTCCTTCAATTCCACCCATAGATACTTCTTTAACACCCATTTCTTGAGCTTTTTTCATCGTATCAGAGAAGACTTTATACTGGGCAGGAAGTTTTGCGAAGTCTTCATTCATACCAGCGTAAATAATTTCTGCATGGTTTCCATAAGCGATAGTAATTGCAGCACTTATAACTTGATCCTTGCTCTTATCTTCGATCTCTAAGCTATCAAATAGAAATATTAGCTTTTCAATGCCAGCTACTTGTTCCAGAAGAGTACGTTTTTTCTTCGGTGACTTTTCTCCAAGAGCTTCAATTTCATCTTCAAGAGCTTCTTTTCTAGAATGACATTCTTTTATAGCTTTTTCTACATTTATATATGAAATGTATAATAAAGCATTATCTCCAAAAGTATCTAGTAAGTTTTCGAAATATTCACGCCCTCGAAGAGAGATATTTTTTCTTTTTTCAGTACAAGCTAGGGCGAAAAGGAAGTCATCAAGATTCTCTTTACCACAACGTCTAACTTCAACGAATTTTTTCTCTGCATCACGAATTAAGCGGCGTGTATCTTTTGGGAAAAGATCTGGAACTTCTTGTTCAAGTTTCGTAACTGTGTTAAAACGTGGTTGGATAGTACTGCTCATATCAAGGCTAAAACCTTTGTGTTTATAGCCATTGTCCTTGAATACTTTAATAAGACTGTTGTTCTCTCTATCTACCTCAATATCCTTAAACACTGCTAACTTCTCATCTTTTACCGCGGTAGGGATATCTAGTTTAACCATTTTAGCACCTTTTTCTTTCGCGAATTTCTTAAGGTTAGTTAGAAAGAAATTAAGTAGCTCAGTATTATTATAATCAAGAATTGGACCACGTGGAGCATACCATAATCCCTGACGAGTTAGAATCTGTACAGCAGCTATAATATTGTCATTTTCATCTACGACAGCTACTCTTACAGCCCCCCAAGTATTTTTAATGTGAGACCACTCGATAGCTTGCATCATATTACCATGCTTGTGATTTTTTATAAATTCAGTATATTTTTCGTCGTTAATATTTGTTAAAAATTTCATTATTCAATAATCCTTTAACTAAAGTACACTTAATCATAACAAATTATAGTAGAAAAATCAATTTTTAGAAGGAATGAACGATAAATAAGTTAATTAAAATGTTTACAAGCACCTACAAAACCTATATAATATTTATAAAGAATAAAAAAAGGAAGTAATTACGATGAACATGAATACATTGTACATTATGCTAGGATTTATATTTGTCTATGCGATGATTTCTAACGCAAGAGATAAGATAAAAAAGCGTGATGAAAAGAGTAAAGAAGCATTTGAAAGACTACAAAGTCCGGCTTATAAAAAAGAATTAGAAAAGGTTATAAACTTAAGTCAAGATGATGCGTTTAACATTGCAGCATTAAGAAAAGCATACTTTTTAAATGGAAAAGATGCAAAAAAATTAATAGAGATTTTCAAAAAAAATAGATAGGAAAACAAGAAACTCAACAATTTGATTCATAAAAATCGATTTGTTGAGTTTCTTCTATAATAATTGATTTATTTCCCTTCGATTGTAATCATCCAAACTTCACTACGAGCTGAAGTTTTGAAAGGTGGTCCCCAGAAACCATAACCCGCAGAAGTGAAGAAATGTTTATCATTAATCTTCGCGTAGCCATGATCTAGGGTATAAACTACATCTGTGATAAAGTTTAACGGCCATAGTTGTCCGCGATGAGTGTGTCCAGAGAGTTGGACATCTATAGGTAAGGTAGCGTGATAATCGACAGCATCTGGCTGATGATCGACAAGAACGATAGTCTCGTTTAAATCAACACTCTTAAGCAGATTGGCAGTATCAAGTCTGTCACGACTGACACTCTTATCTTTACGTCCTACTAGAGTTATATCATTATTAATAGCAATACTTTCATCAAATAGTGGGATTATTCCTGTTTTTTTAACTTCATTTACTATTTCTAGTGCATCATGGTCGTGATTTCCCATTGTAGTGTAAACACCTAAGGGGGCTTTTAGCTTGCTAAGATTTTCTTGCATATTGCGTTTTTTATACATAACCATATCATCGTCCATAAGGTCTCCTGCGATAACTACAGCATCTGGCTTCTCTTCATCAACAATTTTGTTCAGTTTTTCAAGTTGAGGATTTGAGAAAAATGTTCCAAGATGAAGATCAGAGACCATAGCAATTTTAATAGGTTTATCAAGGTGTTTATCTACCTTAATAGTCTTATTAATTATAGTAGGTGAGTATGCCCAAAATAACCCCAGGGCAGACATACCTATTAAGTATAGAGTAGTTATACTTAGACTAATTCCTTGAGAAAGATTTAATTTAAAGATTTTCAGTAATAACTTAGCGATCAATAAGATAACACCTATGACAGTACCATTCAAGAAGTAAAAGTACCAGATGTTTCCGTAGTTCACCCAAGGTGCTCCTAGTCGTAGCATATAAGCTAGGATAGAAAAATTAGCGAGGATAAATAGCGTGACACCAATAGCTAGTTTAACCTTAGGTGGAACAAAAGGTGAGATCATCCATTTCAAGCCTAGCCACATCAGAAATACGAGTATTTCATATACTGCGAATACCCCGACAAAACCAGCGATAAATTTCCAATTATTCAATATTAATTCTCCTCCAAACTATTTAATAACAAATGTAAGGGAGTGACTCAAAAATCATGATTTCTTAAGAAATAAGATTTTGTTGAGTCACCCCCGCACAGTTTATTAGATATCTAAAAAGCTTTTATAAAGCGAATTT
>CALHQV010000084.1 GCA_938038035.1 uncultured Gemella sp.
CTTTCTCTTTAATTTTTTCAAACTCTTTATCAGTAACATTGTTAGCATCTGATACAACTACTTTATCTGCTGAAGCTGGAGTTTTAATATCATATTTTTGAGTTTGAGGTTTAAGAATTACATTAAACGCAGTTGGGTCAGTAGCATCTCTACCATTTCCTCTTGCGTCTGCTCCATCTTTATCAATAGCTTTTACGAAACGCCATCCTAATGGAGTTCCTCCATCTTGAATTGCTTTTTCAAATTTTTCTTTTGTAAAATCTCCTTCAGGTGCTGGAGTACCAGTATACGTGATAACAGCTGGATTCTCTGCTGTTGCTGTTGTTTCAGACGTAAATTTATTCGCAGTAAATCCGTATTGAGTATCTTGTTTATTAGTTTCTCCTGCTACGTCTTTAAATTCTTGGTTACTTCCTCTTCTTAACTCAGCACTTGCAATTTTTCCGCTATCATCTTTGATTTTAATATCAAATGAATTAACTTCTGATGCGTAAACATACACTTCTTTTTTATTAGGCGCTGGATCTGAATATTGAATTTCTACTATTGGTTTTTCATTTGTACGTACAAATTCTGACAATGGTTTTTTATCTTGAGAACCATCTTTATAGGTTACAACAAGATTTCCTTTATCGTCTTTTGTTACTGATTGGATCTTAGCATCTTTATCAGCTACAGTTGTACCTTTTTTTTCTGCCAAGTTAGCATCATCATTTGTTTGAGAGTACTCAAGTTGGAGTTTCTCTTTGATTTTGCCTAGCTCAGCTTCTGTTACGTTAGCTGGATCTGCTACAGTAACTTTTTC
This sequence comes from uncultured Gemella sp., assembly GCA_938038035.1. Taxonomy (GTDB): domain Bacteria; phylum Bacillota; class Bacilli; order Staphylococcales; family Gemellaceae; genus Gemella. The sequence continues at coordinate 806 of CALHQV010000084.1, forward strand.
TGTTGGAGCTGCAATATCATATTTTTGAGCTTGTCCCTTAAGCATAAGAAGGAATGAACCTGGGTCAGTCGCGTTTGAGCTACCTACGGCTTTATTCTCAATGGATGCACCATCTGTATCCGTTGCAGTTGCATAGCGCCAGCCTAAAACCATACCTTTTGGATTTTCACCTTTAGTTGCCGCATCCAGTTTATCTTTTGTCAAATCATCTGTCGCCGCTGGTGTACCTGAGTAAGTAATGACTGCTGGTGTATCTGCTGTTGCTGGGGTTTCAGTAGTGATTTTATTCGCTGTAAATCCATATTTAGCGTTAATTTTATTTGCTTCACCTTCAACTGGATTAAATGGTTGGTTTCCTCCGCCATTTACAATTGCGCTAGTGATTTTCCCGCTATCATCTTTGAATTTGATATCGAATGAATTTTTTTCTCCAGCATATACATAAACTTCTTTAGTAGCTTTATTAGAGTAAGGAATCTCTACTGTTGGCGCTACTGCTGGAGCTGCTGGAGCAACTGGGGCTGCTGGTTGGGCTGCTTCTTTTTCAACAATTACTTTTACTGGTCCTTCTATCTTCGAACCATCTGAGTAAGTTACAACTGCTGTTGCTGTTTTTTCTCCTGGCGTTGCTACGTCTACTGGTGTCTTGAACTCAGCTTTTGTTCCAGCAGGAAGATCTTTGAAGTTAGCAATTGAATTTTCTGCTTTTGGTTGTTCACCAACTTTAACTGTTTGAGTTTTTACAGTTGGAGGCGTCACGTCAGCTTTTGATAGATTCACAGGGTTCACTGCGATTCTGTGGAAACCGTGGTCAACTCCTGCTGTCCCTGTACTCAACATTCCCATCGAAACCTTCATATTTTTCAACTGTTCATTTGTTACTGTATCAGGAACTGTTGTTGTAAACTCCCATACATAACCATCTCTATAGTTACCACCTGTATTCGCATTATCATAGATAACACGCTTACCTGGTAAAGCATTTGAGTTTAATAAATTTTTTGTATCAGGTAGCGCATCTTTTACCGCATCCTTATAATAGAAACTAGTATTATTATATAGAGTATCTAGTCCTCTAGTATAATTGTCCCAATTACCATTTATTTTCAAATCCTCATTTTTAGCAAGAGCACGTCCTGCTGCTGTTGATGGAGTAGGATTATCAAAACTTACAGTATCACTAAGAGCAGTTCCATCTCCGCCAACTAATTGATATTTTCTATCTACAAATTTCATTTCCGCTTTGTATTGCAGTCGGCGAATATCCGTAGGCATATTCACTTCATTAGGGATCTGAATGTAGTTTCGGAACACTTCATTCTTTACTCCGTAATCATTAGCGAAATTTTGTAAATGGTCATTAAAAAATACTTGCCAGTCTACAGAAGTAATTTTCCCAGTAGCATCTGTATTATAACGAGCTCTGTATTTCATCACGGAATTAACAGCAGTTATTGCATTACCAGCTTCAGATGAACCTCTTATACCACTAGTAATAACACTGTCTTTTTTCCCATAGTCGTTCCCCTGAGAATCAATATTATAGGCAATTTCCGCCCTGAAAGCATTATTTTTATCTAATGCTTTTCCGTTACGTGGGTCGTTAAATCCTGTGTTTTCGATTGAGTTAGATTCTGATTTTTTCTCTGTGTTTTCTGCTTTTTTACCTACAGTTGGTTGCCCGTTAGTAGTGTCTACTGCTGGAGTTTCTTTTTTCGCTACAGGTTTATTTTTTAATTTAGTGTTCGCTGTAGTTACTAATTTGCTGTAAGCTTTTTTAATTTCGTCTTGAGTTGTTGCATTTTCTAATGTAGTTTTTGCAGCTTCTAAATCTTCTTTTAATATCGCAACAGATTCTTCTGTTTTGTTGTCATAGGCACCGTTTGCAAGTTTTGCTTCGATTTCTACAATGTATTTTTCAAGTTTAGTTTTGTCTAAAGCTTTAACTTCTTTTGCAGTTTCTCCACCTAATTTTGCAGCTACTGCTGCTGCTACGTCTTCTTTAGTAGTTTCTTTAGCTACTGATTGCGCCGCTATTGGTATAGTTGGAACATTTTCTTTAGCTCCAGCGTTTGTTGTATTATCCGTTGTTGTGTTATTTGATACTTCTTCACTAGCTTGAGCTACTGCGCCAGCACCAAAGAAAATACTAGCACCGATCACTACTGATGCTGTACCAACTTTAAACTTCTTTATAGAATACGATTCTACCTTTGTACCATCTTTGGTATCTCTTAAATAATGATTATTTTTTCCTATCATGTATTACCTCCTAAATAAATATAAACATGCAAAATCAACAATAATTTTCAATATTTCTGTAAATAAATCAAATTTTTGTCGTTTTTTGATATTAAACTGTTATAAATAAATTAT
>CALHQV010000085.1 GCA_938038035.1 uncultured Gemella sp.
GATTTAGTAGAAATCGATTTTATTGAATCACTCCTGCACAGTTTATTAGATATCTAAAAAGCTTTTATAAAGCAAATTTAGATATCAATAAACCACTGCGTCTATAAGTTATCTTATACACTTTGTTCAAATTTAGGACTTTTGGGTCAGCCCCTTTATTATTATTTATCTTCTTCTTTATAAATCTTAAATAGTAAAAATAATACTCCTACACAAATAAAACAATCTGCTAAATTAAATATAGGGAAATCATAACCGAATATTCTAAAATCAAGAAAATCAACAACCTCATGTCTTGTTAATCTGTCGATAAAATTACCTATTGCTCCACCATATATTAAGGCAAAAGTACCCTTATCAAAACTAGATAAAGTATTTTTTTGCTTAAATAGATAATATGTTAAAATAGCAATAAAAATAACCGTAATAACTAAGAAAAACAAACGACTATCTTGTAAAATTCCCCATGCAGCTCCTCTATTTCTATGAGATGAGATGCTGAAGAAATTTGCTATAACTTCCTTGCTTTCTCCTAATGAGAAATGATTAACTATAAAATTTTTACTAAGTTGATCTAGTAATATTAGAAAACACGCTAATATAAATATGATTAACATATTGCTTCTCCTCTTATTTCAATACTAATAATTTTTCTAATTCTGGGTCAATAGTTCGCTCTCCTCTTGCTGGAAGTTTATAACGACCTAAATGAATTAGTTGATGATGTATTTTCCCCCAACTCTCCATAGGAAAAACACTCATAAGACTCTTTTCTACTTGAAGCGGAGTATCAGTTATTTCAGCTAATCCAAACATTTTTGCTACACGTTCAACATGCGTATCAACAGCAATTGCAGGGATATTAAATCCAACTGAAAGAACAACATTAGCAGTTTTTCTTCCTACACCAGGTAGCTTTTCTAATTCTTCTCTAGTCTGTGGAATTTTATAATCATAAACATCCCTTAACATATTAGCCATACCAACTATATTTTTCGATTTTGCTTTATATAAACCTAGCGTTCGGATATACTTTTCTATATCTTCTACCTTAGCATCAGCATAATCATCAATTGTTTTATAATGTTCAAATAAACCTACTGTCGCTCTATTTACGTATTCGTCTTTACATTGTGCCGATAATAGAACAGCAATAACCAACTCCAAATTATTAGAAAAATCAAGTTCACACTCTACATCAGGAAATACTTTATCTAAGTATTCCATAACTTTTTTTGCTTTATTCTTTTTTTGTCTAATTGTTAAACCAGTCATAACCTAAACTACTTCCACTTTCTGATTGTAAATCATTATTTACTTTATTATTTAATATACCATTAACATAACTAATATTTTTAGATAAAGTTAATGCTTCATCAATTTGATGTTTTGTATATTGTTTTTCAAACCAAGAAGTAACTATATCAATCTCTTTAGAAGTTAATATCCTTCCGGTAACTCTCTCTACTAATTTCAACAAATCACGTAATGAATAATAATCATCCTTATTGTTAAATATCATGAAATCAATCTTACTTTCTGGTGATATAACTATGCATCCTTTATTAATTAAATTATCAAGCATAGAAAAAATTTCATTTTCTGATTTATTAGATTCATTTTTAAATAAATCTATTGAAAATGGTATTTCCCCTTGATTTGTCAAATAACTTATCTGAAGAAGAAACATAGCTTCCTCTCCAGATAAGTTATGAGATTTATAATTCATTAAAAAATCAGCATCAACTAAAAGACCTTTTATATTGATATTGATCATTTTAAACTCCTATGGTGTTAATCTGTTTAATAAACGTGGGAATGGAGCAGTTTCACGAACGTGTCCGTTACCTGTAATCCAAGCGACAGTACGCTCTAATCCTAACCCGAATCCAGCATGTTCTACAGAACCATATTTACGTAAATCTAAGTACCAACCATAGGCATCAAGATTTAAATCATGTTTCTTAATATTTTCTAATAATTTATCGTAATCATCAATACGTTGTGATCCACCGATGATTTCTCCATATCCTTCTGGAGCGATTAAGTCTGCACAAAGCACTACACCAGGTTCATTTGGATCTTCAATCATATAGAATGGTTTAATATCTAATGGCCAGTGAGTAATAAATACTGGTTTATTATAGCTGTTTGCAATAAATGTTTCATGAGGTGATCCAAAGTCATCACCATATTCAATATCGTCAAATCCATTATCTTTAAGTAATTTAATAGCATCTTTATATTTAATACGTGGGAATTCTCCTCTAGCATTTTCTAGAGCTTCTAAATCACGACCAAGAACTTTAAGTTGTTCTTGACATTTTTCTAATACATCTGTAAGTAAGTAATTAACGTAAGCTTCTTGTAATGCTAAGCTTTCATCATGATTACAGAATGCCATCTCAGCTTCAATCATCCAGAACTCGATTAAATGACGACGTGTTTTAGATTTTTCAGCTCTAAAAGTAGGCCCAAATGAAAATACTTTACCAAATGCCATAGCTGTTGCTTCTAAGTATAGTTGTCCAGATTGAGAAAGATATGCTTCCTCATCAAAATATTTAGTGTTAAATAATTCTGTAGTTCCTTCTGGAGCTGAAGAAGTTAAGATTGGTGGATCTGTTTTTAAGAATCCTTCTTTTTCAAAGAAATCATATGTAGATTTAATAACTTGATTTCTTATAGTTAATATAGCATGTTGCTTCTTAGAACGAATCCAGATATGACGATTATCCGCTAAGAATTCTACTCCGTGCTCTTTTGGAGTAATTGGATAATCAATTGCTTCAGAAATTACTTCAAAGTCTTCAATTTCTAATTCAATACCAGAAAGTTCTCTTTCATTTTCTTTAATTAATCCTGTTACTTTTAATGAAGTTTCTTGTGGTAAGTGACGTAATTGTTGATATCTTTCCTCACCTAAAGCTTCTTTTAATGCGATAGCTTGGATAAATCCAGCTCCGTATCTAAGTTGGAAAAATGCAATTTTACCACTACTTCTCTTGTTAGCAATCCATGCTCCAAGAGTTACTTTTTGACCTAGTTGTTCTTTTAAATTATTAATATTCAACTTGAAGTCCCTCCTAATTTTAATTAATATTATGTTCAAAATTTAAATTGTAATAGTTATATAAAAACTATTTATATTATATCATAAAATTACTATTTTTTTAATTAT
>CALHQV010000086.1 GCA_938038035.1 uncultured Gemella sp.
ATATTTAATAAAATAATAATAATAAGGCCTGTAAAAACTGTGGAAAACTAAAGAATACTCAAAAATAATGAATTTTCCCTTGTTAATAACTTGTGAAAAAACATATTAATATCTTTAGTAGATTTTAACAGCCTCTTATATTTTTCCTAAACGTTCTTTTATTACTTCTATATCTTCAAAAATCTCTGGATTTTCATCTTTACTTAGTTTTGCTATTTTATTGAATGAATAAAGAATAGAAGTATGATCTTTATTAAAACAATCACCTATAGAAGGGAATGATAAAGTAGTAAGTTCCCTACATAAGTAGATAGCTATATTTCTAACCTGTACGACTTCTTTTTTACGAGAAGATGAAAGAATATCATCAACCTTGATTTTATAGAAGTCTGCACAAACATTAATAATGTTATCAGGTGAGATATTTTTTCTAGGTGAAGTTTTCGCGCTTTTTAGTATTTCCTCGGCAATACTAAGTGAAGGTTGTTCATGTTTAGAAGTTGCTGTGAACTTAATACGTTTAAGAACACCTTCAAGCTCTCTTATATTAGATGATACATTACTAGAAATATAAGTAAGAGTCTCTTCATCTAGTTTAATATCGAACTGTTCACATTTGAATTTAATAATTGCCATACGTGTTTCGAAGTCAGGAGGTGTAATATCTGCAGTTATCCCCTGACTGAATCTAGTAACTAATCTATCTTCCAAATCATTAAGTTGAGATGGAGAGCGATCACTTATAAGGACGATTTGTTTCTGATTCATTTGTAACTCGTTAAATGTATGGAAAAATGCATTTTGTGTTTCAGTTTTACCTGATAAGAATTGAATATCATCGATTAAAAGAGCATCAACGTCGCGGTATTTTCTTCTAAAGTCTTCATCCGCATTAGTATAGTTGTTTTTATCTTTCATCGGTTTAATAGAAGCAAGAAATTCATTTAAAAACTTCTCAGATGAAATACATTCAATCTTAAAATCAGGAAAATTAGCTTCCATTTCATTACCAATAGCGTGAAGTAAGTGAGTTTTCCCTAGTCCAACACCTCCGTAGATAAATAGAGGATTATAGATACCACCAGGAGAAACTGCAACGTTCCAGGCTATATTATGTGTAAAAGCATTACCTTCCCCTACTACGAAATTTTCAAAAGTGTAGTTTTTATTAAGCGTAGGATTCTTTTTACTAGCTGTAATATTTTTATTAGGGACAGGATGTTTATAATCTTCTAGAGGAAAAGTTTGTTTTTGATAAAAATGTTGAGCCCCAGAAGGTTTATCACCTTGAAGAAAGTTCTGTCTAATTAGATTCTCAGCTGCCGGCTTTTCATCAACAACGTGAGGTGTAATTAGAGGAATATCAGTGTCAAGGGAAGTATAGTCTATATTAAAATCAAATCCAGTATTTTTCTTTAGTATTTCTTTTAATTTTTGATCATAAGCACCTTGAATAAATTGAGAAATAAGAGCTTCTTTACTAGTAATAACTATTGATTTTTTCATAAAATCGACGTTATCTATAGAAGCACCAGAAAACCAAGTATCAAAAACGTGAGGATCAACGGTGCTTTTTAGTTCACGAAGAATAATTTCCCATAAGAAATTAGAATTACTCAATGAAATACCTCCTTAAAAAAATATATAAATAATTATAGCATAGATTGTTAATAAAATAAAACATTAGTTATTCACAAGTTGTTAACAGAAGTTATTAACTATGTGAAAAAAAGATTAAGAAAAAGCTGTGAATATGTTAAAAAGAGAGGAAATAAAAATAATAAACGAGAAAATTTAAGATGTTATTAACAAGATTCAAGATTGATATAGAGATAATTAAAGAGTTTTTCACATACAATTAACAGATGTGAATAACTTTTGAATGTGAAATTGTGAATAACTTTATAAATCTGTTAAAAACTTAAGAAAAAAGAAAATATTTTCTAACTGTTAATAAAGTTATTAACAAAGATATGTGGATAACTTATAATAAACTGTGGAAAAGTATTAAAAAGAGATACTTAAATATTTTCTTATACCGTATAACAAAAATTAACAGATTATTAACAATAATAACTATTAAATAATGTAGGTGTATTTTTATACATAATGAAAGAAACAAGAATTTTTATCATAATTAGTGACAATATCTAGTTATACTTTATAGTATATTTGCACCTGTCTAGATTTTTTTTAGAAAAAATGAGGTTTTTACTTGATAAATTATTTTAGATATGTTAAACTAATTCAGTTATTACATCTATCTAAGTAAAGAAAAGAAAACTCGAGGAGGACAAAATGAAACGTACGTATCAACCAAATAAAAGAAAACATTCAAAAGTACACGGATTTAGAGCTAGAATGAGCACTAAAAACGGAAGAAATGTATTAGCAAGACGTAGAGCTAAAGGAAGAAAAGTTCTTTCAGCTTAATGTCTGCCAAAGGGTATCACGAAAGTGGTACTCTTTTTTTATTAACTGGTCCTAAAAAATAAGAAAGATAGTTGTAAAAAGTTAAATAAACTGTTAAAATTATTAGTGTTAAGAAAGGTTTTAAAATGAAAAAAGAATATAGAGTAAAAAGAAGTCAAGATTTTGATAATATTATTAGAAAAAAACAATCTTTTGCGAATAGACAGTTTGTTATTTATTATCAAAAAAACAATTTAGACCATATGCGTTTAGGTATTTCTGTTAGTAAAAAATTAGGAAAAGCCTTTGAACGTAATAAAATAAAAAGATACATACGAGAAACTTTTAAAACAAGAAAAGAATTTGTTAAAAACTATGATATTATAGTGATAGCAAGACCTGGTGCTAAAGATATGCCATTCTTAGAGTTTGGCAGCAGCATCGATCATGTTTTAAAAAGAGCAAAACTTATGAAAGCGAAGAGGAGTTAAGAATGGAAAAAGAATATTATTATGTTGGAGTTACTGTAGATGAGGCTATAAAAAAAGGATTAAAAGACCTAGCTCTAACAGAAGATGCAGTAAAAATTGAAGTAATCGAAGGTGGTAGCGCAGGTATTTTCGGTTTATTTAAAAAAGAAGCAAAAGTAAAATTAGTTCCATTAGATGAAGATTATAATAAAAAAGAAACTGTGGAATTAGCTAAAGCAACTGAAGAAGTAGTTGAAGTTGAGAAAGTAGCAGAAAAAGAGCAAGAAGTTGAAGTTAAATCAACAGAACAAGAAGAAGTTGTTGTAGAAAAAGTGGTTGAACAAGATGTTCATGCTGAAGAAACAAAACCAGTAGTAGAAGAACCTGTTGTAGATGCTGAACAAAATGAAGAACCAGTAAAAAAAGCTAAAAGAGAAGATTATATTGTAAAAAATCAAGATCGTATTATAAATTATCTACAAAATATTGTTGTTGCGATGGGATATCCTGATGCGACTGTAGATTTTAGAGAAGATGGTAATCGTCACTTTACTTTAAATATTAAAACAGAAGAAAATACTAGTTTAATAATTGGTAAACGAGGAATCACTTTAAACAGTTTACAATTTTTAGTTAATAACTATGCTAAAAAATTCAGTTCACACTACTTCAGAATTGAAGTTGATTGTGATGATTACAGAGAAAATCGTAAGAAAACATTAGAAGAATTAGCGTTAAACTTAGCTAAAAAATCTAAAAAAATCGGAAAACCTGTTGAATTAGAACCAATGACAAGCATTGAAAGAAAAATTATACACAATGCCTTAACAGAAATTAAAAATGTTGAAACAGAATCACGTGGTGAAGAGCCACACAGATATTTAGTTATTACAGCTAAATAGGAGGCCTAATGAAGTCAGTATTGATAGTTGATGATAGTTCATATTACAGAAGTCGTGGAGCAGAGATTGTTAGTCGTGCAGGATATAAGTGTCATTTTGCAGAAAATGGCGAACAAGCTGTGAGAATGTATAGAAGGATAAAACCAGATTTCGTGACGATGGATATTTGTATGCCAATAATGGATGGTTTAGAAGCGACGAAAGAAATTTGTACGAAGTTTCCAGATGCAAAAGTACTTATCTGCAGTAGTGTTGGTGAAGTACCCGTATATAAAAGACAGGCTTTCGCTAATGGTGCATGCGGTGTTCTGCCAAAAGAGTATGATTTAGATGATTTAGAATTTGCGATTTCAGAAATAGAACTTATGAAATAGTAGACTAACTAATATCTTATTAACATCTTTATAATAAAATAACAAAAATAAGTAGTTCGGAGATTAATCCAGCTACTTATTTTTTTATTGATTCAAAAATTTAGATTTTTTTCCCCCCCTAACCTGTTATGTAAAAAAGTATATAAAATATAGCTTGGTCGTATATCGAGAAAAATTTAAAGGAATAGTGTATAATAAATAAGATATGAATTTTTAATTAATATAAAGAGTTAGAAGGAGTTTGAATAATGAGTGAAACAATTTGCGCTATATCGACTGCCCTAGGAGAAGGAGCTATAGGTATTGTTAGACTTAGTGGTGACGAAGCATTTAGTATTGCTGAAAAAATAGTAAGACTACCAAAAGGTAAAACGGTAGAGAGTCTAGCTAGTCACACTATAAATTATGGTAATGTAGTTGATCCAGCTACAAACGAAAAAATCGAAGAAATTATGCTTGTAAAAATGGTAGGTCCGCGTACTTATACTACTGAAGATGTTATAGAAATTAACTGTCACGGTGGTATTGTAACGATTCAAAAAGTACTTGCACTTTGTTTAGAACATGGAGCAAGAATGGCTGAACCGGGAGAATTTACTAAACGTGCCTTTTTAAATGGACGTATAGATTTAACACAAGCAGAGGCTGTAATCGACTTTATTAAGAGTAAAACAGATGAGGCTAGTCAAATAGCCAACAACCAAATGCAAGGACGCTTATCAACTCTTATTAAACGTCTACGAGCTGAAATTCTAGATATCCTAACAGTTGTTGAGGTAAATATCGACTACCCTGAATATGATGACCTAGAAATAGAAACGACAAAAACTATTCTTGAAAAATCAACAAGTATTAGAAATAGTTTAGAAAGTTTACTAGAAACATCAAAACAAGGGAAAATTATTAAAGAAGGTATAAATACAGCTATTATCGGACGACCTAACGTTGGTAAGAGCTCACTGTTAAATAACCTACTACAAGAAAATAAAGCTATTGTAACTGATATTGCAGGAACAACTCGTGACGTTCTAGAAGAGTACGTGAACATTAAAGGAGTACCGATTAAATTAATAGATACGGCTGGTATTCGTGAAACAGATGATATTGTAGAACAAATAGGTGTTAAACGCAGTAAAGAAGCTTTAGAAAAAGCAGATTTAGTATTATTCTTATTAAATAGTAGTGAAGAATTAACTGAAGATGATAAAGAATTATTAAAGATAACTGAAGGAAAAACAACTATTGTAATATTAAATAAACTAGACTTAGAGACGAAAATTGATATTGCTGAAGTTGAAAAGTTAGCGTACAACCACCCTATTATAAAAACATCTATGACAACATATAAAGGAATAGATGAGCTGGAGAAGAATATTAGAGATTTATTCTTCGGTGGAGCTGCTCGTCCAAAAGATGCGACGTACTTATCAAACACGCGTCAAATCAACCTTATTCAACGTGCTTTAACAAGCTTAAATGATGCTATCGGAGCTGCTGAATTAGGATTAGAAGTAGATATGGTTTTAATAGACTATACGAATACATTCAATCTATTAGGAGAAGTTATCGGAGAAAACTCTGGAGATGAACTGATAAATGAATTATTCAGTAGATTCTGTCTAGGAAAATAAAATGTTTCACATGAAACATGAAACAAAAAGGAGAACGAAATGAAATGTATAAGTTTTAATGTCAATGGTCTGAGAGCGATCGTTGGTAAAAATTTTGAAGAAGATTTTAAACAATTAGATGCTGATTTCTTCTGTTTACAAGAGACAAAAATGCAAGCAGGACAATTAGATTTGCAATTTGATGGATATTATAGCTATTTTAACTATGCTGAGCGTAAAGGATACTCAGGAACAGCTATATACACTAAACACGAGCCATTAAATGTAACGTATGGAATAGGAATTGAAGAACATGATACTGAGGGACGTGTAATTACATTAGAATATGATAAATTCTTCTTTATTACAGTGTATACACCAAACTCAGGAAGTGAACTTAAACGTTTAGAATATCGTATGAGTTGGGAAGAAGATTTCAAAAACTATTTATTAGAATTAAATAAAACAAAAGGTGTCGTTGTTTGTGGAGATTTAAATGTTGCACACACAGAAATAGATCTAAAAAATCCGAAATCAAACACGAAAAATGCAGGATTCACACCAGAAGAAAGAGAAAAATTCACAAAATTATTAGATGCTGGATTTATAGATACGTTTAGATATTATAATCCAGACTTAACAGGTGCCTACTCTTGGTGGAGTTACCGCTTTAATGCACGTAAAAACAATGCAGGATGGAGAATTGATTACTTCTTAGTAAGTCGTGATTTAGAAGAGTACTTAGAGAGTGCTGCTATTCACAATGAAATATTTGGTAGTGATCATTGTCCTGTAGAGCTTGTATTAAAAGACAATTTGTTGTAAAATATAATATGCGTTGTGGATAAACCATGACGTATATTTTTAATTATTAGGCTCAAGAGTTAGGAATGATGCTGAGATAATTAAACACCAATCTTTAATATATTAAATAAAAATGAACGGAGGCGACTTAATCAGAATAAACAATAATTTTAAGTTGCATCCGTTATTAATTTTTAGAAAAGAGGTAATTTATGGGACCAAAATTTTATATAGAAGATGTAAATGAGTGGGATTCAAAATATTCAATCGATTACATTAAATTCGATGAATTTGGTGTAATCGATATCGTGAGATTGACTGACGAAAGGGATTATTTAGTCCGTGGAAATATACAGTTACCAATTTTTGATACAGAAAATGAGTATATAGATTACTTGGAAAAAGAAGATATAATAGATCCATACTTGGCAGGTGTTCTACGCAAATTAATAGGATTTAAGCCAGAAAGGATGATAATAGACGAAGTTTCACTAAACAATGTATTATTTATAGGTGATCCTAGAGGTGCAGAAAGAGCAACAGGATTTAAAGATGCATTTGAACTACTTATGGAAGCTACGTTACTATGGGAATTCTCAGCTTTAGAGGCTCTTAGAAGAACGATGCAGGTTATAAGAACATTAATACGCGATAAAGAGCATAAATTAAGCGAAGGGCCTATTAGAATAAAGCAAGCAAGCTAATATTAAGAGAAAAATCAGAAGAATTAGCTCAAGTTATGAAAAGAATAAAAGATGGTCGTGCTTTTTTTAAAGAGCACGGTATAAACCAGTAGCAACAGTGACAACCTAGTAAGGGGACGATTACTAATAATGTTAATAAAGGTATTTCTTATGTCTTTGAAATAATGAGAGAAATAGTAGGAACAGTAATACTAACTACTCCATATGAAGATTATGAAAAATACCCTATTTTTTTGATTGCTAATACTAGTTATTTAGTTATTCATCGTTTAGCCATGACAAAATATCTTTGAAATCAAGTGATTGCTAGTGAGTTTTTACAATCTATTTAGCTCTCTGTTAAAATTTAAAATATAAAATCTTCAAAAAATAAAACTCATTATAACAATAATGTGATAAGAAAAATTTTAAGTAACTTTAGATTCGTATAAAAAGAGCTGATAAAAATATCAATAAAAAATATTTTAGATGATAAA
>CALHQV010000087.1 GCA_938038035.1 uncultured Gemella sp.
AAATATATTCATAAAAAATATAGCGAGAGTGACTCAAGATCGATTTTTGAGTCACTCACACTTTTTTATTATTCTAATCCCCTATAATAATCACTATCTATTTCTCTATAAGGAGCTATATCCTGAACGTATTCTAATACTCCTTGAAATTCACCGTTTTCATCATATACACCTGCATAAGTAACATGAACAAACTTCTCTCTTGATTCTGATTTAAACCACATTTCATACTTGTCTTTTTTTCTATCTCGCAAGTTCTTCATTATAGTTTTAACTTTCTCTAAGTATTTTGGAGGATGACATAATTCTACATTTCTACCTACTTGACCAGGTGTGCGTTTAAAGATCATCTCATCTTCTGAACAATGATTATTATAATATTGGAAAACTTCGTCTTTATTAACAAAGGTAATTTCCATCGGAAGATGATTTAAAATTAAATCAATTTGATCCAATGATAGATATCCATTTCCAATTTTTTGTGGAACATCTCTTTTTAGATTTTCTTCTTTACCTTCTTTTGGTTTGTAGGTAATAGTGAATTCTCCTTCAGGTGTTTGAATTACTTTTGTTAATTTCCCTTCGCTTACTTCTATAACTTCACTGTCATCACTAGAAATTTGAGTTTCAAAATCTTCTCTATGAGGTATCCACTCTTCTTGAGGTCGAATTATTGCATAACCGTAAGCATCACTATCTTTTGCTATACTCAACCAATCGTCTTGAGTGAATGTTTCTAATAATATCATCAGAAGTATCGACTCTTCTTTAAAGATCATTTCCTCGAATTCTTTAACAAAAACTTCAAACTTCTTCTTAACAACCTCTATCTCTGCATTAGGTAATTTCTCCGCTTCTTCTTTCGCCAGTTTGAACAAATCTCTTATTTCATCATCAACACCCCACATAACCTTAGGTGGTGCATCGTGACCATATTTCTCCATTATGGGAAACATAAGTTCTTCTTTGCGTTTATAGTGAATATCGAACTGCCCTAATAATTGTAATTGACGAAGCAATCCTTTTAAAACTGCTTCTTTAGTTTCACCTTCATCTAATTTAGCATAGTTATCTAAAATTCGGCGAACTCGAATAATTGCAGCTCTTAAAGCCAAATTCTCTTGTTTAAACACTTGAACAGGATGTCCTGGATGCTCACTGTCTTCGACTTCTACGTTTTTTATTGCGCCTTTAAATAGATTGGCATGTACATTACATAACTTCATTACATCTTCAAAAGTTACGCCAGAATCCGAGTTCATAAGCTCATGCTCCATTAAAGATATCTCAATAGCAGATACTCCAGAAAAATGCTCATCAAATTCAGCTTGTACTGACTCTGCAGATTCCCCGTTATGAAGTCGTAATAATATATCTCGTAAAACTTCAATTCTCTTTGTAGCCATTAGTCTAACCCTACTACTTCATATCCATTAGCTTCTAATGTAGCAATAATTGTTTCAAGTTTAATTCCTGCCAACTTCGAACCCATTCTAAGTGAAGTCTTTCTACCTACAGTATTTCTCATAATCGGATTAGCCAAAGGCTTAAACCCTAAATCCACTAAAATATCCAATACTTCTGGATGCTTATCAACAACTTGTGCAACTGGTATACTCACATCAATAATATTATCCATTTCTTATTACCTCACTACCTTATATTATTACTATAATTATATCATAAGCCATTGATAATCGCTATCAAATTAAAAATTATAATGTAAAAAGATGTAACCTAAGACTTTCATCTAAGCTACATCTTTAATATTACTTTATATACTTTATTTCTTTGAAATTAATCTCAATCTGATTAAAAACTTTTCTTACAAATTATTTCTCCACTCAAGAAGTTTTTCTACATCCTCTTGTTTGATATAATCACTCGCTACCGCTTCTTCTATTAAGTAGTTATAGTTAGTTAATGTGTGGTACTCTACTTTATCTGCAGCAAAGGCATCTTGTGCTTTCTTAAGCTCATAACTGAATATTGCAACAACTCCTAGGACCACTGCACCAGCTTCCTCTAATGCTTTAGCAACTTTTAATGAAGATAATCCCGTTGAGATTAAGTCTTCAATAATAACAACTTTTTGTCCTTCTAATAATCTACCTTCGATTTGATTTGTTTTCCCATGTTTTTTAGCTGAGTCCCTAACGTAAATCATAGGTAAGTCTAATACTTCACTTACCCATGCAGCGTGAGGAATACCTGCTGTTGCAGTACCAGCTACTACTTCTACTTCTGGGAATTTAGCTTTAATTACTTCACTCATACCAGCTGATATTTCACGACGAATCGCAGGATATGACATTGTAATTCTGTTATCACAGTAAATTGGTGATTTAATTCCAGATGTCCAAGTGAAATAATCATTTGGTCTTAATGCCACTGCTTCAATATCTAATAAGTATTTTGCTATTTTTCTTTCTAATGCCATGTTCTTCTCCTTTATTGTATCTGTATATCTGATTTTATTTTACAAATTGACTTTTAATAAGTTTATAAACTTCAAGTGGATTTTCTGATTTAGTTATAGAACGCCCAACCACGATATGTGTACTTCCTTCTTCATTAGCAACAGCTGGAGTTGCTACACGTTTTTGATCTCCAACTTCATCTGTTTCTAATCTTATTCCTGGAGTTACTTTTAAGAAGTCATCTCCACAGTTTTCTCTAATTAATCTTGCTTCCCAAACTGACGAAACTACTCCATCAAGTCCTGCTTTTTTAGCTAGTTTAGCATAATTAATTACGCTCTCTTCTAGAGATACAGAAATTAGTTGCTCGTCTTTCATCGCTTCTTCTGATGTAGAAGTTAATTGTGTTATCGCTATTACATTAGTATCTACACTACCGCCTTCAACCATTCCTCGTTTTGCTGCCTTAAGCATTTCATAACCACCTGCAGCATGTACAGTAAGAATATCAACTTTAAATTTTGCTAATCCTTTTGTCGCACCATAAACTGTATTAGGGATATCATGTAGTTTAAGATCTAAGAATATCTTGTGTCCTAATTCTTTGATTTTTTCAATAACAACAGGTCCATTCTGTAGGTATAATTCCATTCCTACTTTTACAAATAATTTTTCTTCACCAAATTTTTCTAAAAAACTTAAAGTATCTTCCAAAGTTGGAAAGTCTAACGCTATTATTACATCTTTATTCATAATATTTCTCCTTTTTATTTATATGCACGACCACGAAGTTCTAGTATATGTTCTACACCTAGTTCATCAAGGGCCGCTTCTAACTTATCGATAATTTTTGGGCAGGCGTATGGATCTGTAAAATTTGCTGTACCTACAGCTACTGCACTCGCTCCAGCAGAGATAAAGTCGATAACATCCCACTCATCCATAATTCCTCCCATACCTATAATAGGAATGTTTACAGCTTGGCTCACCTGATAAACCATTCTTATAGCTACAGGTTTAATCGCAGGTCCTGATAATCCTCCAGTTACGTTCGCAATTATTGGTTTTCCTGTCTTTTTATCTAACCTTACCCCTACTAAAGTATTTATCATTGTAATACCATCAGCTCCACCTTCTTCAACCGCTTTTGCCATCGCTACGATATCAGTAACATTAGGGGATAATTTCACATAAACAGGTACACTAGATACCTCTTTTACTTTTCTAGTTAAGTTTTTTGCTGTTTCAGGATCTGTACCGAACTGAATTCCTCCATGTTTAACATTAGGACAAGATATATTTAATTCTAATGCATGAACATTTGGTGCTTTACTAATATGTTCCGCTACATAGACATAATCATCTATTTCACTTCCTGCCACATTAGCAATAATAGGAACATCATATTTTTCTAATTCTTTTAATTTAGTTTCTAATATTTCATGAACTCCTGGATTTTGTAATCCTATTGCATTTAACATACCACTAGAAGTTTCGGCAACACGTGGTGTAGGATTTCCAAAACGCGGTTCTTTAGTTGCTGCCTTAATCATGATTGCTCCAAGTCTGCTTAAATCATAAAAGTTAGCATATTCTAAACCAAATGCAAAGCATCCCGATGCTGGCATTACAGGATTTTTTAAATCTAAGCCTGGTAATTTTACTCGTAATCTTTCGTTCATAAATTCCTCCTATAATGCTATTTCTTTCGAATCATATACAGGTCCATCATAACAAACACGCGAGATAGAACCATCGATTTTTTCACAAACACATGCATAACAAGCACCTACTCCACAAGCCATTCTCTCTTCTAATGAAATATAACCCATTTTTTCTTCATCCATTTTAGTCAGTGCTTTTAACATAGCAAATGGACCACAACTATAATACTTATCATAGTCAACTTCATAATTTTTTATAACATCAGTAACAAAACCTTTTTCTCCATAACTTCCATCAGCTGTAGCCACATAAGTTGTGCCAAGCTCTGCAAATTTTTCTTCATAAAACACATCTTTAACATTATTAAAACCTAAAATATGTACAGTGTTTACCCCTTGTTTTCTAAATTGCTTTGCAAGTTCATATAATGGTGGAACTCCAATTCCTCCACCTACTAGCAATGCAGTTTGCCCTTTTTCTAGCGTATAAACATCATATCCTTTTCCTAATGGTCCTAATACATCAACTAAATTACCCGCTTCTAATTCAGATATTTTCTTAGTACCTGCTCCATCTGCTCTGTAAACCATGACAAATGTATTTTTTTCCTTATTAATTTCACAAATTGAAATAGGTCTTCTTAATAAAAACTCATAACTATTGCTAACTTTAATATTTACGAATTGTCCTGGTGTATTCATTTCTTCAACTACATCACCTTGTAATTCAATTCTAAATATTTTATCTGCAATTTGTTCATTACTAATTACTGTTGCTAAATAAGTATCCATCCAAATGCTCCTTCTGTAAGAAAAGGGGAAAATTTTTCCCCTTCTTCATTTTTTATTTTATAGTGGTAATATATCAAATGAGATTGATTCTAGTACTTTTAGTAGCGCATCTGCTGTATCTAATGATGTTAAACATACAACCTCTTGCTCACTCGCTACACGGCGAATCTTGAATCCGTCTTTTGTTACATCTTTATCTTTTGAAGTAGTATTAACTACAACATCCACATCTCCATTATATATAGCGTCAAGTACACTATAGTCACTTTGATTAATTTTTCCTACTGGAGTAACTCTTAATCCGTGTTCATCTAAGTACTTGGCTGTTCCTTCTGTAGCTAATAGGTTATATCCTAAGTCGAAGAATCGTTTTGCTATATTTAATGCTTCTTCTTTATCATCATTACTAATTGTGAATAAGATATTTCCTTGATCACTTACTTTGATTCCTGCTGCAAGAAGTCCTTTGTAAAGTGATTTTTCTAGAGTTCTATCACTTCCCATTACTTCTCCAGTTGATTTCATCTCAGGTCCAAGAGTAGTATCAACATCTTTTAGTTTTTGGAAACTAAATACCGGTACTTTAGTGTAAACATTCTGTGCTTCTGGTAATAATCCAGTTTCATATCCTTTAGATTTTAAAGTTTCTCCAATGATAGCTCCAGCAGCAAGTTTTGCCATTGGAACTCCTGTGATTTTACTTAAGAATGGTACAGTTCTTGAGCTTCGTGGGTTAACTTCTAGTACGAATACTTCACCTTTACTTATTACATATTGAATATTTAATAATCCAACGATGTTTAATCCTTTTGCTAATTTAATTGTATATTCTATTAACTTAGCTTTTTCACCTTCTGTTAGGGTTTGAGGTGGATATACCGCTATTGAGTCACCTGAGTGAACCCCTGCTCTTTCGATGTGTTCCATAATACCTGGAATAATTACTGTTTCACCATCACTAATAGCATCTACTTCTATCTCACGACCTACTAAATATCTGTCAGTTAGTACTGGGTGTTCTGGTGTAAGTTTTACAGCTGTCTTCATATAACGACGTAATTCAGCTTCTTCATAAACTATTTCCATAGCTCGTCCACCTAGTACGTATGATGGTCTTACTAATACAGGGTATCCAATTTCTTCTGCATTTTTAACTGCTGTTTCTACATCAAATGCAGTTTTTCCAAGTGGTTGTGGAATGTCTAGTTTATGTAATAATTCTTCAAATTTATCTCTATCTTCTGCATTATCGATTTCTTCTAAAGCTGTACCTAGAATTTTCACACCGTGTTTTTCTAATTTAGCAGCAAGGTTAATTGCTGTTTGTCCACCGAATTGAACTACAACTCCTAATGGATTTTCATGATTAATTATCGCCATCACATCTTCTTCAGTTAATGGCTCGAAGTACAGTTTATCAGAGATTGTAAAATCTGTAGAAACTGTTTCTGGGTTATTATTAACAATGATTGCTTCATATCCTGCATCTTTAATCGCCATTACCGCATGTACTGTTGCGTAGTCGAACTCTACCCCTTGTCCAATTCGGATAGGACCAGATCCTAGTACAACAATTTTTTTCTTATCGCTAACGATTGATTCTTCTTCTTGTTCATAACTTGAGTAAAAGTATGGTGTTTCAGATACGAATTCAGCTGCACATGTATCAACCATTTTAAATACTGGTGTTATTTTGTTTTCTTGACGAAGGTTGTAGATATCATCTTCAGTCACTCCCCATCTGTGAGCAATTACTTTATCAGAGAATCCATATTTTTTAGCATATTCTAATAAATCTAAATTCCCAACATTGTCTTTTAATTCATGTTCGATATCAATGATATTTTGCATTTTCTCTAAGAAGAACATATCGATTTTTGTAATATCGTGAATATCTTTTGTGCTTTGTCCACGTCTTAAAGCTTCTCCGATAAAGAATAATCTTTCATCTCCAGCTTGCTTAATCTTGTCAATAATTTCTTCTAACGTGAAATCATCTCCATTAGGTAATCCTAGGTGGTGTACTCCATATTCTAATGAACGGATAGCTTTTAGTAAACTTTCTTCATAAGTTCTACCCATCGCCATTACTTCACCAGTAGCTTTCATTTGTGTTCCTAATTTTCTATCCGCATTTTCAAATTTATCAAATGGGAAACGTGGAATTTTACTTACTACATAGTCAAGCGTTGGTTCGAAACATGCATATGAGTTTTGAGTAACTGGGTTTATAATTTCATCAAGAGTTAAACCTACAGCAATTTTCGCTGCAATTTTCGCAATCGGATATCCTGTTGCTTTTGAAGCTAAAGCTGATGAACGTGATACCCTTGGGTTAACTTCGATAATATAGTATTTGAATGAATTTGGATCAAGTGCAAGTTGTACGTTACATCCACCTTCAATTTTCAAAGCTCTAATTATTTTTAATGATACATTACGTAGCATGTGGTACTCTCTGTCTGTTAATGTTTGAGAAGGTGCTACTACTACTGAATCCCCTGTGTGAATCCCAACAGGGTCAATGTTTTCCATGTTACATACAACAATCGCTGTATCGTTAGAATCACGCATTACTTCGTATTCAATTTCTTTAAATCCAGCAATAGATTTTTCTAATAAACATTGAGTAACTGGTGAATAGTGTAATCCACTACTTACGATTTCTTCTAAATCTTTCTCATCGTAACAGATACCTCCACCTGTTCCTCCCATAGTGAAGGCAGGACGAACAATTACCGGATATCCTATTTCAGCAACAAATTCTCTCGCTTCATCTAAAGTTGTAATAATCGCTGATTCTGGAACTGGTTCATTAAGTTCATTCATAAGATCACGGAATAATTCTCTATCCTCTGCTTGTTCGATTGAACTTAATTTCGTTCCTAGTAATTCAACTCCGTATTTATCTAAGATTCCACTTTTGTGTAACTCTACCGCAAGGTTAAGCCCCACTTGTCCTCCTAATGTTGGAAGTAATGCATCAGGTCTTTCTTTTCTGATAATTTTACTTACAAACTCAAGAGTTAAAGGTTCCATATAAACTTTATCTGCAATTTCTTTATCAGTCATTATTGTCGCTGGGTTAGAGTTAACTAAGATAACTTCATACCCTTCTTCTCTTAAAGACAGACACGCTTGAGTCCCAGCATAGTCAAACTCTGCTGCTTGACCTATTGTAATTGGTCCAGATCCTATTACTAGTATTGTTTTTATATCATTACGTTTTGGCATTTTTATTCTCCTTAATTTTGCATCGATACTCTATAATTTCTCAGGTTATTTTCTATTTGTTTTCTTTAAATTCTCTCATATAATCTATAAACTGATCGAATAAGTAGTTAGGATCGTGTGGTCCTGGTGATGCTTCTGGGTGATATTGTACTGAAAATACTGGGTATTTTTTATGACGTACTCCTTCACATGTTTTATCATTCACTGATAAGTGTGTAAGCTCTAAATCTGTATCTTTTAATGATTCGATATCTACACTGAAACCATGGTTTTGTGAAGTAATATCAACTTTTCCAGTTATTAGGTTTTTAACTGGGTGGTTAGCTCCACGGTGACCAAATTTAAGTTTGTATGTTTTCGCTCCAGATGCTAATGCAATAAGTTGGTGTCCCATACAAATTCCAAAAACTGGAATTTTCGGCATAACTTCTTTAAGCATCTCAATTGTTTCTGGTACATCTTCTGGATCTCCAGGTCCATTACTTAACATAATTCCATCTGGATTAAGTCTGAAGATTTCTGCAGCAGTTACATTATGAGGTACAACAACGATATCACAATTACGTTCATTAAGTTCTCTTAGTATTCCTGATTTCATACCAAAATCTACTAGTACTACTCTATATCCATTTCCTGAAGATAAGAAAGCTTTTTGCGTTGAAACTTGTTCAATTTGATTCGTTGGTAAATCGGTTTTTCTAAGATTTTCTAATTGTTCTTCTGGATCCATACAAAGGTCAGTAATTATTCCTTTGATTGTACCGTGTTCTCTTATTTTTCTTGTTAAACTACGTGTATCGATTCCTGAAATCCCTGGAATGTTAAGTTCTTTTAGCACTTCATCTAAACTGTATTCCGTTCTAAAGTTAGATGGTTTTTTACAAACTTCCCTAACGATAAGTCCTTTAATACTAGGATTAATTGTTTCAAAGTCATCTCTGTTGATTCCGTAGTTTCCTATTAATGGATAAGTAAATGTTACTATTTGTCCATTGTATGATGGATCAGAAAGTGTTTCTTGATAACCTGTCATACCTGTGTTAAATACTACCTCTCCTGCTAGTGCTTTGTTAGCACCGAATCCATATCCTTTATATACTGTTCCATCTTCTAAAATTAGTTGTCTATCGTAACTGTACATCTTTGTTCTCTCTTTCTAAGTTTTTTTATTTTTTAAACTTCAAATACTTCGCTATCTTTGTATGCAACTTGGCCTTCACATAGTGTTAATACTGGTATTCCGTATATTTCTTCTCCTACGTACGGTGTATTTCTACCTTTAGATAAGAATTTTTCTGGATCAATTTTCAGTGATTTTTCTAAA
Organism: uncultured Gemella sp.; assembly: GCA_938038035.1. GTDB lineage: Bacteria > Bacillota > Bacilli > Staphylococcales > Gemellaceae > Gemella. Next base: position 9,435 of record CALHQV010000087.1, read on the forward strand.
TCGATTACTACTAAGTCTGCAAAACCACCTTCTTCTAAACGTCCATATGGTAAATCGAAAGTATCTGCGACTTTTTCAGTCATCAGTTTAACTAGTAAGTCTAGTGAGAATACTCCTGTTTTTACAAACTTCGTATAAAGTTGGCTGAATGCTGTTTCACTTCCAACAATTCCAAACGCTGCTTTTCTCATCGATAAGTCTTTCTCATGAGTAGCGTGTGGAGCGTGGTCTGTTGCTATTACATCGATTGTTCCATCTAATAAACCTGCAATTAGAGCATTTCTATCTTCACGTGCCCTTAGCGGTGGATTCATCTTCCACATTCCGTTATCTTCTGGAATATCCATTTCATCACTTATTAGGTGGTGAGGACACACTTCACAAGTTACTTTAATTCCTGCTGCCTTCGCTTCTCTTACTACCCTAACTGATTCTTTAGTAGATACGTGACAAACGTGGTAGTGACATCCTGCTGCTTCAGCTAAAAGAACATCACGTGCAATCTGAACACTTTCACATACTGAAGGAATTCCTGGTAATTCTAATTCACGACTTCTACGTCCACAGTGCATGCATCCTCCGCGGATTAATGAGTTATCTTCACAGTGAGCTACTATCGCTTTATTTAATTTAGCAGCAACCATCATTGATTCATACATCATATTAGCATCCTGTACTCCTCTACCGTCATCACTGAAGGCAAACACATGCTCAGCTAATTCTTCAAAATCAGCATATTCTTTTCCTTCTTCTCCTTTTGTTATAGCTCCAAAAGGAATCGCTCTGATTACCGAATCACGTTCGATAATGTCTAATTGTAATTTTAGGTTCTCATAGTTATCTGGTACTGGATTTAAGTTTGGCATAGGCATCGCTGTAGTAAATCCACCACGAGCTGCTGCTCTCGAAGCATGATAAATGTTTTCTTTATATTCAAATCCTGGTTCTCTCCAGTGTACGTGAACATCTATAAATCCTGGTGAAACGAATTTCCCTTCTAAGTCTAATACCTTAGCTCCACTTTCTTCGATGTTCTCAGAGATTTTTACGATTTTTTTATCATCAACTAAAATATCTCTTTCTACTAATACACCATTTTCTAAAATTTTACCGTTTTTTAAAAGTAACATATGCTTCTCCTCTTTATAAATTATTATCTTTAATTATTTTTTCTATCATTGCCTGTCTCATGAACATCCCATTTTTCATCTGTTCAAAGATTACAGATTTAGGTGCTTCAACTAGTTCCGAAGCTATTTCCATATCTCTATTAACAGGAGCTGGATGCATCACTATTGCAGATTCTTTTAATCTTTCATAGCGCTCTTTTGTTAATCCAAAGTTATTATGGTATTCATCTTTACTTAGTCCCATCTTAGAGTCATGCCTTTCATGTTGAACTCTTAACAACATACAAACATCAACTTCTCCAACTACTTTATCAAAGTCTACTACTTCTCCAAGTGTCTCGTCTTTGAAAATATCAGGACAAACAAATCTTACCCTTGCTCCTAATCTCGTAAGCATGTTGTAATTACTTCTTGCAACTCGAGAATTTTTAATATCTCCTGCAATGATTACATTAAGGTTTTCGAACGTTCCGAACTTCTCATACATTGTCATTAAGTCAAGTAAACATTGGCTTGGATGTTCTCCACTACCATCTCCTCCACTTAAAATCGGAATATTTAAGTTAGTCAATTCATTGTAGTAAGCGTCTTGACCATGTCTAATAACCAACATGTTACAACCTAACATTTCTAACGTTTTACAAGTATCATATAAAGTTTCACCTTTATTTACTGACGAAGTTGAAGCCTCGAAGTTTATAACATTTAATCTATGTTTGTGCTCAGCTACCTCAAAACTATGTTTCGTTCTAGTTGAGTTTTCAAAGAATAAGTTTGCTACATATAAGTCTTCTCTTGGCTCTACCTGTTTACCATTTTTCAACTCTAAAGCTCTTTCTATCAGCTGATAAACTTCTTCATTTGTTAAGTCTGACATTTTTACTATATTTCTCATAGTGCTTCCTCCATTTTGTATAAAAAAATACCTTGTATCCATTTGGCTACAAGGTATGACTGTTCATCAACTATTAAATTCAAGTTATTATCTGGGCATAGTTATACTTAAATATAGCTATCCTCAAATAAAGTATAAACTTTAAATTCAATCCCTTGTTAGCCTCTCTGGACTACCTTAAAAAGATTTTATATTTAAATTAATAATATTTCTTCAACATCATCTACTTCATTTAAATGAACTTGTACATTTTCTTTTCTTGAAGTAGGAATATTTTTTCCAATATGATCTGCTCTAATTGGCAATTCTCTATGTCCCCTATCTACAAGAATCGCAAGACGAATTGCTTTTGGACGGCTAGCATCCATAATAGCATCTATCGCTGCTCTTACGGTTCTTCCTGTATAAAGAACATCATCTACAATAATTACAACTTTGTTTGTCAAATCAAGTTTAAAACGTGGAACTTTTATTTCAGGTTCTTCACTTATTTTTTCTAAATCATCTCGATAAAATTTTATATCAAGTGTTTCTACTGGAATATTAGTATTTTCAATTTCTTTGATTTTTTGTTTCAATCTTTTGGCGATATGAATCCCTCTAGTTTGAATACCTACTAAAACTATATCATCTAATTTGTTTTGTTCGATAATTTCATTCGCAATTCTAGTAATCATTCTAGAAATCATTGTTTCGTCGAAAAGAATTCGTTTTTTCATACTTCACCTCAAAAAAAATAGCCTACTCTATTGAGCAGGGCAGCATAAATAAACTTGGTTTTCCAATTAATAAATCTTTGCTGACCTCTCTGGATCACATTAAAGATGTGTTATTCAAATTATCAATATTATATACCATAATATGAGATTTGTCAAATTTATAATGGATTATCGGAGCAATTAAATGTCTCTGTTCATTCCCAAAGTAAATTCCAGTTGAAATTATAAACTGGAATTTAACCTGAAACTAATTTTTTAACTGGAACTTAAGTTGAGACTAAATAATCATAAAAAGATAGTTATCTAACTTTATTACGTTATTTTAAATTCTCTTTATGATACTAACCGAGCTCTAGTTTAAAGAAATTCTTGATTCTATCTTAGTACTTCGTAAAATTAATTTTATACTAAGAGATGGTGTGCTAACTTAGATGGGAATGTGGTTTATCCAAAAGATCCTAAATTTTTAAAAAGTGTATATGGAAACTCATAGACGC
>CALHQV010000088.1 GCA_938038035.1 uncultured Gemella sp.
TACGTATAACAACAGCATTAATTATATTAGCTGCTGGAACAGTTATTAGTGAATAATTTATAAAATAAAATAGGTAGAAATCTACAATAAAGTAGTGTTTCTACCTTTATTTAATTTTAACTCGAAGTCAATTTCATTACGATTTAGGTATTTGTAAATCGTAATAGTTACTTAAGACGAGAATCTATTGACTTGTTATATAAAACATAATAAAATTTAACTAAAGAATAATTAATTAAATAATACGGAGGCGATTAATATGAGTAAATGTGAATGTGAACACCACTGTCACTGTCATGACGCAGTAGAAGATTGTAAATGTGGAAACTGTGTTGAAGGAACATGTGAATGCAAAGAAGGGTGTGCATGTGGATGCCATAACGCAAAAGAAGATTGTGAATGCGGAAATTGCAAGACAGGAGATTGTCATTGTGATAAGCATGCTGCATAATATATTTACAAAAAAAGAGATCTGGTATTTTTTACCAAATCTCTTTTTTATTAACTTAAAATTATCTAAGAGTAATTAGAAGGTTAAGCACTCCTGTAAGAACAAGAAGAATAACACTCCATTTAATTGTTTTAGCAAAGATTTCACTATCTCTGTTAACTAATCCAACGGCTGCTGCTGCAACTGCGATAGATTGAGGAGAAATCATTTTAGCGATAGCTCCACCCATGATGTTAGCAGCTACTAGTAATGAAGGATCAATTCCAATTTGAGATGCAGTTACTGATTGTAATCCAGCGAATAATGATCCACTGTTAACAACAGATCCTGTTAAGAATACCCCGATCCATCCTAAGATTGGAGAGAATAATGGGAAGATTTTACCAGTGTTAGCAAATGCTAATCCTAATGTTGAAGACATTCCTGAATATGTTGAAATGTAAGCAAATGCAAGTACTGAACAGATTGTTAAGATTGGTCCCCATAATTCAACAGCTGTTTCTCTAATAGTAGAAATAACGATACGGCTGTTAACTCTAAAAATAATAATTGTTAGAATTCCTGCAAGTAAAATCGCTGTTGTAGTTGAAGTAAATGGAGCAAAACTAAATACTGCTTTAATTGGAGTAGGTTGTTTTGCGATAGGAGCAACACGTGCAACTGTACCATCAATGTAGTATGGGAAGTTGAAAATTAGTGAGTTTAAAGCTCCTGCTGCTTGACCTGTTTTAGGGTTTGCAGCTTGGATTAATTGTTTGAAGAATCCAGTGTTTAGTAAAGTAACGAATAAAGTTAAAAGAATGAACGGTGTCCATGCTCTAACAACTTCTTTACCAGTTAGAACTTCTTTATCATTAGCAACTTCTTTAGTTTCAGCAGTAAGTTGTTGTTTTGGTTGCCAGAATCTTAAGAATACGATTAAAGCAAGTAAACTCACAATAGCTGAAGAAACGTTAACAAGTTCTGGTCCTACGAAGTTTAAGAAGATGAATTGAGTAATAGCAAATCCACCACCAGAAACTAAAATTGCAGGGAATGTTTCTTTGATACCTTTGAAACCATCTACCATAAATACGATAAGGAATGCAATAATAACAGTAACAAGACATAAGATTAATGATGTGTTTTTACCAAGTGTTAATGCATCTAAATCTGTTAAAGTAGCTGGAACAGTTACCGGGATACCCATTGCTCCATATGCACCACCAGCGATGTTAGCAACCAAACAAATTGCAGCAGATTGTAAAGGTTTGAAACCTAAACCTACTAAAATTGCAGCTGTAATAGCAACTGGAGCACCAAATCCTGCAGCACCTTCTAAGAAAGCGTTGAATGAGAATGCAATTAAAAGAACTTGAATTCTTTTATCTGGTGAAATAGATGAGATACTTTGTTTCATTACATCGAAGAATCCCATTTTAACTGTTAATTTGTATAAGAAGATTGCAGCAAGAACAATACTAGCAACAGGCCATAAACCTGAAACGATACCCTGTTCCGCAGCTCCTGCGATTTTATCTACAGGCATCTTATAGCATACAGCAGCTACTATCGCTGCACTGATAATACTTAAACCACCGGCTGTATAACCTTTTAGTTTAAAGACAACTAATGAAATTAAAAATATAACTATAGGAAGAGCAGCAACTCCTGCAGATAACCAAATATTACCCATTGGATTATACTGTTGTTCCCAAATAGTATTAAGAATCATTATAATTCCTCCTAAATTGAAAATTTGTATAAAACATTTGTTATAAAACATTTGTATAAAATAATTATATATAAAATACTGTACTAATGCAAGTT
>CALHQV010000089.1 GCA_938038035.1 uncultured Gemella sp.
ATTTTACTTGCGATTCTATACATTTCATCAGTAATTTTTACAATTACATTGTCAGGTGTTTTACAAGTTTCGTAATGTACGATTTTGTGATTTTCATCAAATACAGCAAATTTTATACTTGTTCCACCAATATCAATACCTAATAACATAATATACCTACTTTCTTAATAAAGACATGATTATCTTTAATGTTAATGATTTTTTTAATTTCTATACAACGATATATTACCATAAAATTAATTTTTTGAAAACTGTTTCTTGTAAAATAATAAAAGGTATATGCTGTATAAAAAAGAGTGACTGGTGTATAATAAACTAGAAGTTAGAATTGTTTAAGGAGAATAAAATGGATAAAATAGTATTTTTAGAGCCTGTATTTTGTGAAAGAATCTGGGGTGGACGTAATTTAGAGAAGTTTGATTTTTCTATTCCACAAGGAAATATTGGAGAAGCGTGGGTTATTGCCGCTCATGATAACGGTAGTTCAAAAATAATAAACGGTGAGTTAGCAGGTTTAACATTAAAAGAAGCTTATGAGAAACAACCTACTTTATTTACTGAGAAAGTGTATGATAAGTTTCCATTATTAATTAAAATTTTAGATGCCAGTGATAATCTATCGGTTCAAGTACATCCTGAAGATGATTATGCACGTGAAAATGAGAATGGTGAACTTGGTAAAACTGAATGTTGGTATGTACTGGATGCTAAAGAAGGTGCTAAGTTAGTATATGGACATACTGCTAAAACAAAAGAGGAGTTCAATGATAAAATTAATCGTGAACAATGGCAAGAATTATTCATAGAAGAAGAAGTAAAAGTGGGAGATTTCTTCTATATTCCAGCGGGAACTCTTCATGCGATTGGAGAGGGAATATTAATATATGAAGTGCAACAAAATTCTGATACGACATATCGAGTATATGATTACGATCGTGTTGATAAAGATGGTAATAAACGTGAACTTCATATAGAGAAAACAAAAGATGTGACAAAAGTTCCATTTGAAAAAGTTACTACAAGCCCTAAAACGGAAAAATTAGAAGGGGCTACAGTAACATACTTAGCAGATGAAAAGTACTTCTCTGTGTTTAAAATCGAAGTGGAGGGAGAAGTTTCCCTAGAAAAAACTCGAACAGGAAATCTATTTACTGTCCTTAATGGTAGTGGAAGTGTAGAAATAGAAGGTAGCATTTATGATGTGAAAAAAGGAGATAGTTTTATCTTAACAACTGATTGTAGTAACTATATATTAAAAGGAAATATGTTCTTAATAGGAAGTTATGATAGATAAAATTAAAATGAGGTTATCTAGGTAAGGTAGATAGTTACAAAATTAAAATATAATATATATAGCTATTAACTAACGAGTATCTATTTGAATTAAATAAAAAATTCAAAGATGTTTTATGCAGTGAATAGAAGCGACTTTTCAAATCAATTATGAAGAAAGAGTCGCTTTTTATTTTAAAAAAAAGAGAGGTTTAATGTATTAAATAGAGACAAGAGGACTAGACAATATATTTACATATACAATATAAGTGTCAACCAGAGCAACTATTATTATATAGTTTAAACATGATAACAATAGCAACGGTTAAAAGGTTTTCAAAAAAAATAAAATTTCAAGCTTTTTCTATTGACAAACTAAAGAAAACGTTTTACAATAGAAATGTATTAAAATTTAATGTGTTAAATAAATGCACGATATTAAAAAACAAATAACGGAGGTTATTATAATGAAAGATTTAAAAGGACTTTATTCAGCTTTACTTATTCCATTTGACGAGAATGGTGAGGTTAAAGAAGAGGGATTAAGACAGGTTATTGAGCACAACATTAACGTAAGTAAAATTGATGGTTTATACGTTAATGGAAGTAGTGGGGAGAACTTCTTATTAAACACTGCTCAAAAGAAACAAATTTTTAAATTTGTAAAAGAAGTAGTTGGGGATAGAGTTAAACTTATCGCTCAAGTTGGATCTTTAGATTTAAATGAAGCGGTAGAATTAGCTAAATACGCAACAGAATTAGGATACGACTCACTATCAGCAGTTACTCCATTCTACTACCCACTATCATTTAATGAAATTAAACACTACTACAAAACAATCATCGATGCTACAGATAACAGCATGATTCTTTACTACATTCCATTCTTAACAGGAGTTAAAATTAGTTTAGATCAATTCGCTGAATTACTAGAAGATGAAAAAGTTATCGGTGTTAAATACACTGCTGCAGACTTCTATCAATTAGAAAGATTCAGAAAACGATTCCCTAACAAATTAATTTGGTCTGGATTCGATGAAATGTTAGTTCAAGCTGCTATTACAGGAGTAGACGGAGCTATCGGTTCTACATACAATGTTAACGGACAAAGAAGCCAAGAAATCTTCAGACTTGCTAAAGAAGGTAAAGTTGCTGAAGCTTACGAACTTCAACATGAAGCAAATGATGTAATCGAAAAAGTATTAGAATTAGGATTATATCAAACTCTTAAAGAAATCTTAAAAGTTAAAGGTATTGATGCAGGGTACTGTAAACAACCTATGAAAGTATTTGATCCAGCTAAACTACCAGAAGTAGAAAAATTAGTTAAAGATTATAATCTATAATTTAACAAATAAGGGGTAAAAAATTAGGGGTGGAAAGAGGAGAATTTCTCCTCCTTCCTAAATATTAGAAAAAATATTATTAAGAAAAAATAGGAGGGAGTACCATGGATAAAATAGGATTTGGTACACTTAACAGTATAGTTTTAGCGATTTATCTGTTAGCTATGCTAGCAATAGGGGTGTATTTCACTAAAAAAGCAGGTGAAAGCACGGATGAATTCTTTAAAGCTGGTGGGAACATTCCATCTTGGGCAGTAGGATTCTCAATTTATGCAACAACATTATCGGCGATTACGTTTATGGCGACGCCAGAAAAAGCATTTAACGGAGACTGGACATACGCAGCAGGGAACTTCTCGATTATCGCGATTATTCCAATATTAATTCACTACTATATTCCATTCTTTAGAAAATTAAATGTAACGACAGCATATGAATATTTAGAAGAACGTTTTAATCCTAGTGTACGTGTAGTAGGGAGTGTGTTATTCTCACTATTCCATATTGGACGTGTAGCTATCGTTATTTATTTACCAACAGTTGCTATTACATCAGTATCGACACTTAACCCATTCTTGGTGTGTGCGGTTATCGGATTACTTTGCGTAGTTTACTCATTCTTAGGAGGGGTAGAAGGAGTTATCTGGACAGACGTTATCCAAGGTATCATTTTACTTGGAGGAGCTATTTTAGTAATTATCTTAGGAGCATACCACGTAGGTGGATTTGGACAAATTACTCAAGATGCTCTAGCAAATGGTAAAATTGTAACTGCTGAGAAATTTAGCTGGTCATTAACAGCATCAACTATTCCAATTATCTTCATTGGATCAGTATTTAACAGTTTACAACAATACACAGCTTCTCAAGACGTAGTTCAACGTTATAGCACTACTGAATCTGTAAAAGAAACTAACAAATCAATCTGGACTAACGGATTATTAGCATTCATCTCTATTCCAATCTTCTACGGAATGGGAACAGTTTTATACAGTTTCTACAAAGGTAGCCACGCTGTAACAAAATTACCAGACTTCATGAACGCTGAAGTAGTAGGTAAAGCAGCTAATACAACAGCTTTAGTACCTTACTTCATCTTAACAGCATTACCTGCAGGGGTTGCGGGATTAGTTATCGCAGCTATCTTAGCAGCGGCTCAATCAACAATCGCATCAAGCTTAAACTCAATTTCAGCTTGTATCACAGTTGATATTAAACAACGTTTCTTCGGATTAAGTAAAGATGCTAAACAAGACGTTCTATTAGCTCGTATTATCATCATCATAGCTGGTGTATTAGGAACAATCGCAGCATTATACTTCGTAAACTCTAACCAAAAAGAAACTTGGGATTTATTCCTTAAATATATCGGACTTCTAGGGGTGCCTTTAGCTGGTACATTCGCACTTGGTATCTTCACTAAACGTGCAAACGGAGCTGGAGCATTATTAGGATTAGTAGTTGCAGGGCTTGTATGTTGGTATATCCAAGACTTCACAACTTATGCTAAACAAAGTCCATTTATCTTCTCAGGATTCTCATTCTTAAGTGCATTAGTATTCGGTTATATCTGTAGTTTCTTCTTCAAATCTACTAAAAATATCACTGGACTTACTATTCACACAAAAGATCAAGAGTACGTAAAAGAAGCAAAATAATAATAAAGTCAGATCTCAAAAAATATAACGAACTTACAAAAAGCAGTCCTCAACCTAGTGTTGAGGATTGTTTTTTGTCATGAAGTCAGTAAATTGTAAGTGTAATGACTCGACAACCCCTAAATCGCAATTTTTGAGTCGCTGTCATAATTAAGATATAATTAAAGTGAAATATGTATTCTGAGGTGTTGAAAAGATGGATTTAGTAAAAGAAAGAGAACTAAATTATAAGATTAATATTGTTAGAGATGAGTTGGAATTTCAATTATTAACAGTTGAATTTGAAGCTACAGATTATTCAAAAATTCATGCGGAGATTGTCGTTAAAAAAGTTAATAATAAAGGATTTATACTAGAATTTCCAGATTATGAAGAAGTACCTAGGGGTTTTTTAGGGCTTATGAACTATTATGCACTAGGATATAGTGGTGCAACATTGCATATTAGAGGAGACAGAGGTAGAAGTGAGAATAGACAACCGGCTTCAATTTATTTTCCTTTTCTAAACAATAATAGCGATGAAGAGTCATATTATAATTATGCCTATCAAGATGGTATAGATCTTGTGAATATTCTAAAAAGAGAATTTCCGAATTTAGAGGTGAATGTTGTTGCTAAAGGTCAAGGGGCAGCAATAGGAATCGTGGTTTCAGCTGTAGGTGAATCGGTGGATAGGTTATTTATCTCAAATGTGCAAAACTTCGATTTTAAATATATTTTTGATAATAATCTTGATGTTGGTGTGTACGATGGAATAAGAGAATATGCTCGTAACTATCCTGAAAGAGAAGACTATTTATTGACGAGATTAAAAGAAATAGATGTCTTAAAATATGCAGAGAGAGTTGATACGAAAGTGCACTTCGGATATTCAAAGCTAGATGAAAAGAATATTATTCTTAATAAAAAGTTAGAAAGTGAGTTTAAACGAAAAGAAGTTACGGTCTTCGAATGTGAAGAAGAGAATCTTCATGTGAAGTTATTGGAAAAGTGGTTAAAAAACAGCATGGAGCTTAATATTGGTAAATAGTCTTAGTAATTAGAAAAAGATCCGAATCTAATAGTTATATAAATTTATAGGAGGCATGAAGTCTTCACCTATAAGGGGCTGATAAAAAGGTCCTAAAATGTAACAAAGTTCAGATGAGAACTCATAGATTCAGTGGTTTATTGATATCTAAATTCGCTTTATAAAAGCTTTTTAGATATCTAATAAACT
>CALHQV010000090.1 GCA_938038035.1 uncultured Gemella sp.
CCCCAAGACTTTGCAAGGGGTAAGTGAGGTTCGCTCACAATAAACTATTATACTAAAAAACAATTTTTTACGCAAGTAAAAAGACCAAAATAAAAAAAGAAGATGACGAATCATCTTCTCAAAAACTATGAGTTTTTAGTCTTCTTTTTTCTTGCGAGCAAGAAGTCCAAATCCACTTAGGGCTCCAAGAAGTCCAAGCGCTGCGAGGCTAGCGTTAGCTTCTGTACCTGTGTTAGGCAATTCTTTTTGACCATCAACATATTTAGGTGTTGCTGGTTTAGCAGCTGTGTCAGTTGCTACTGTTGCATCTGCTTGAGCCGGTGCTGCTGGTTGTCCTGGTTCCGTAGGAGTTACTGGTTGTTCAGGAGCAGTTGGTCCAGCAGGTTGTGGTGTTGCCACTTTCTTGTAGTGGTGTACAAGATGCCCATTTGAATCTTTTGTTGAATTTATAAATTCATATCCTTCAAGAGCTTTAGGATCTTTTAATCCTTCTTCAGGTGAAGTGATATCTTTACCATTTTCATCCACGAAACGAGTCACCACTTTATTAGCTTGTGGTGCTGATGGTCTTGGTTGAGACTCAGAGTCACGTTTTGGAGTTACTGTTACTGGTACTTTAACCTCTTTAGTAGCAATAACGTTTCCACCTTTATCTTTATATTTAACTATTACTGTAACAGAATCCTTATCTCCTGGTGTTTCTGTTCCCGGAGTTTTTGGATGTTGATTTTCTTCAACTGTAATTGTTACTCCATCTGGTAATTTAACTTTTCCAATTGATTCTTTCACTTTATCAATAACAGCTTTTTCAAGTGTAGCTTTATCAGTATCTTTCGGTACTGTTACACCTTTTGGAGAAACTTTTGGTAATACTGTAACTGGTACGTCTACTGTTTCTTCTCCGCCATCTTTATAAGTAACTTTAGTTGTAACTTTAACATCTTTAGCTCCAACTTTATCTTTTGTTGTTGGGATAGCTTTGTTGATGTCTTCATCCGTTACAGGTGTTGCAGTTCCATCAGTATCAGGAGTGATTGCTTTGTTTACATCATCAGCTTTTGGTTTGTCACCTTCTACAACGTATACTGGTTTAACATCTGAACCTTTCACATTTACTGTTACTGGGATTGTAGTTGTATAAGGAGTGGCATCACCAGGGATTATATATGTTACTGGTACTTCTACTGTTGTAACTCCAGTTCCTTTTTTAGCAGTTACTGTTTCTTCAATAGCTTTTGTCACATCACCAACAGTTACTTTCGCATCTTTTGGTAATTTATCTGTAAAGTCTTTTGCTTTAATTGCTTCTTCAGCTTTTGCCTTAGCTAAGTCTTTAAGATCTTTTGCACTTGTTCCTTTAACTACTGTTACGTCGGATTTTGCTACTGGTAATACTGTTACTGGAACTTTTACTTTCTCAGTTACTTTTCCATTGTCATAAGTTACTGGTACTTCTACTGTTACATCTGTAGCTCCAGCTTTTCCTTTTGTATCTGGTAATGTTGTTGGTTCTCCAACCGTTCCACCTTCGCCTGGTGTTACTGCCTCTTTAGCTTTATCTTTTTCAGGAGTTTTTCCTTCAAACACAACTACTGATTTAGGTGTTGAGCTTACTACTTTAACTGGTACGTTAATTGTGTCTTCACCAACTACATTACCTTTATCATCTTTATACAATACTTTTACAGGTACTGTATCTTTGTCCCCATTTGAATCTGTTTTTGGTAATGTGTAAGAAGTTTCTCTCTCATCTAGTGAAGCAGTAATTCCATCTGGTAAGTTTGTTAATTTACTTACAGCTTCAGTCGCTTTTGCTTTTACAGCGTCTGTTAAAGCATTCTCATCAGTATCTTTCAATACTGTTACACCTGTTGGTGTTGCTTTTGGTAATACTTTCACTGGTACATTAACAGTTTCATCACCAGTTGGATATTTAACAGTTGCTTTAACAGTTAAATCAGTTGCTCCAACTTTAACTTTATCTGTAGGAACATCTTTATTGATGTCAGCTTCAGTTACAGGAGTTACATTTCCACCTTTATCAGGTGTAATTGCTTCATTAACATCTGCTGGTTTTGGTTGATTTCCTTCCACTACGTATACAGGTTTCACTTCTGAACCTTTCACATTTACTGTTACTGGGATTTCTGAAGTATAAGTTTCACCTTCTGGAGATGTAAATGTTACAGGTACTTTTACAACTACAGGCTCACCTTTTTTATTTGCTACATCAGCAGGTAATTCTGGGATTTCTCCTACAGTAACTGTATATCCTTCTGGTACTTTTGCAGGGAAGTCAGGAGTTTTAATTAACTCTTCTGCTTTAGCTTTCAGAGTTTCTTTAACTTTATCCGGAGTAGTTCCTTTAGGTACGTCAACTTCACCTTCTGTTCTAGGAAGAACTGTAACTGGTACTGTTACATCTTCTGTAACTTCTGTTCCATCTACATTGTGAGTAACTGTTGTTGGAATTTTTAATCCTGATTCTCCAGCTTTTCCGTTCGTTTTAAAGATATCACTTGCTTGCGGTTCATTAGGAGTACCTTTTTTGCCATCAATCTCACTTGGCTCAACTTTTTCTTTAACGCTAGCTGGTGTAATTTCATCACCTTCAAATACTACTACTGGTTTAGTCTTAGATTTAACAACGTTTACTTCAATGTCAACTGTTGTTTCATAAGTTTTACCGTCTACTGTATAAGTTACAGGTACTTTAACAACCCCATGACCGTCTTCAGCAACTTTCGTAATTGCGATATTATCTTTATTAACAAAAGTTGAACCATTAGTGTCACCTAATGCAGCTGTACCAGTAACATCGTTTAATAATTTAGTAAACTCTGGAGTTTTAATCGCTTCTTGAGCTTTCGCATAAGCAATTGCTTTTAATTGTTCATCAGTTGTGTTAATTGGTACGGTAATGACTGAGTTAGTTTGTAAACTATTAATGAAGATTTCTCTACCATATTTGTGGTTTGGATCATCTGAATTTGCTAAACCATTACGGTTAAATTCATTTACATAGTCTGGAGTTACTCCATGCGCAGTATATGAGTACAGTCTGTTACCTTCTGCATCCGTATCTCCAAAACCACTCTTAACTGTTACTTTAAAGTCAGCTGCTCCTACGAAGTTATCTGCTGCTGTAAATGGAATACTTGTTTTACGAGAGTTTGTCTCTGCAGCAGCCATACGATTTCCGGCTGGTACGTTATAAGTTAATTTTCCACCTTTTGAGTTATCACTTGGATCGTTAGGAACCCATTTGATTGTATTTGCCCAAACATTTCCTAACCAGTTTGATCCACCGTTAGCATTGTAGATTTTATCTTCTAATACTACACCTTTAGGAACTTCTACTGTCACTTCAACATTTGATGCAGCATAGTAGTCAATATTCATTCCACCAGTGTTTTTAATATCGATATCAAATACACCTTTTTGACCTTTATCATAAATTGTATCTTTTGTATATCCGAATTCAAAACTTTTGTTTTCTGAACGAACATTAGTTAATACTTCAGCAGCTGGAGCAGTTGCGATACCAATACCACCGATTAAGTAACCATCTTTAATATTGATGTTGTTATTATTAATTAAAGTATTTGTTCCTTGACTTCCAGCTTCAATTAACACTTTAATTTTAGTTGTTTCAGCTGGAATATCATAAATACGGTCTAGGTGGTTCCATCCGTTAGCAGCAAGAGCAGCTTGTTCAGTTGCTAAAGGACCATTTTTACCTTCAACTGGTTTAATTTCTTTACCAGTGAATGCATCTACGATTTTTAATTTAACTCTTTCACCTGCAGAAGTAGATGTACTACCACCATACGCTGCACTGTGAATTAAGTTAACATTTAGACGAGAATTTCCGTTTACATCGAATTCTTTCGAAAGTGTTGTACCTTTACTTCCTAATTCTAGGTAGTAATCACGGTTTTTAACTTCACCAAATGCATTTGTTCTCATTACATCAATAGTAGGCGTTACTGAAGGAACAGCACCACTACCATTTACATAACTATTTTCACCTGATGTTTGGTATTTTTTCAATTCGCCATCGTTTGAATAGATTTTTGATTTAGGAACTGCACGAGTACTTGGTTGTCCATCTTTATCTGTAACATTTGTTACATCAAGAGGTTTAACCGCATTAACTTTGTCCCCTTTTTCAATTTTCCAACCATTTAACACACCAGCTTCTGCTTCAGCTTTTGT
>CALHQV010000091.1 GCA_938038035.1 uncultured Gemella sp.
AAAAAAAAACCTTCCCACAAATTTATGGGAAGGGTTACGGTTATTCTTCGATTAAATCACTTAATAAGTAAGCATCCACTAAGGACTCTGTGGCTTCAATAGAATCGATATGCGTTCTTTCATAAGAATGGCTTGATTCTATACCAGCACCTAGTAATGCGTGTCTTACTTCTGCGCCTGCTCGCATTGCTGCTGATGCATCACTACCATAATATGGATAGATATCTAATTTATATTGAATATCATTATCTTTTGCTAATTGTACTAGATGATTGCGGAATTCATAGTTGTATGGACCACTCGCATCTTTCACACAGATTGATACTGTATATTCATCAGTCTGTTGGTCATCTCCCATAGCCCCCATATCAACCGCAAGATATTCTACTGCTTCTTTCGGAAGGCTCGAGTTAGCTCCGTGACCTACTTCTTCAAATACACTGAACATGAAGTGAGTTGTCTGAGGTAACTCAATATTTTCTTCCTTATATTTTTTTAGTAAGTCTAATAAAATTGCAGCACTGACTTTATCATCTAAGAAGCGACTTTTTATAAATCCTGTTTCTGTTATTATCGTACGAGGATCAAAGCTTATGAAGTCTCCAACATCAATACCTAAGTCACGTGTGTCTTTCTCATTTCTTACCTTGGCATCAAGTCTTACTTCCATATTATCTTCTGTACGTTCTGCTGTTCCTGCATCTTTATATACATGTGTACTAGTTTGATGAATTAAGATAGTTCCACTAACAGTTTTTCCTGTACTTGCTACATGAACAAGACAGTTCTCACCTTCTATCATATTCCATGGATAACCACCAATTTTAGCCATTTTCAAGCGACCATCTGATTTTACCGCACGTACCATCGCTCCTAATGTATCTACGTGAGCTGTTACGACACGGTGTTTATGATCGTCCTTACCTTTAACTATTACATTTACCCCACCTTTATTAGTTCGAATAGGGCTATATCCTAATCTTTCTAGTTCTTCCACTAGGTAGTCAGCGACTTCTCTTGTGAAACCTGTTGGTGAAGGAATACTAGTAAGTTTTTTTAAATAATCTATTGTTTGTTTCATAAGAATGCTCCTTCTATAAATAATATAAAAACAAAAGACCCATGCAAAGCATGAGCCTTTTTTATAAAATTGCGTAGTTATTATGCTTTGTTTCTTGAACCGAAGATATCGATTTTTTCGTGAACCATAGCTTTAATAGCTTCAAATCCAGGGTTTAATAATTTACGAGGGTCGAAACCTTTAGGTTTTTGATCTCCACCTTCTTCAATATATTTACGTGTAGCTTCAGCAAACGCTAATTGACATTCAGTGTTAACGTTAACTTTAGATACTCCTAGAGAGATAGCTTTTTGGATTTGGTCAGTTGGGATACCTGAACCACCGTGTAATACTAATGGAATTCCACCTGTGATGTTAGAAATTTTTTCTAATGTTTCAAAGCTTAATCCAGCCCAGTTTTCTGGGTATTTACCGTGGATGTTACCAATACCTGCAGCTAAGAAGTCAATTCCTAAGTCAGCCATTGTTTTACATTCGTTTGGATCAGCTAATTCACCAGAACCGATAACTCCATCTTCTTCTCCACCGATTGAACCAACTTCACACTCGATTGATAATCCTTTAGAGTGAGCTAAAGCGATCATTTCTTTAGATTTAGCAATGTTTTCTTCGAATGGATAGTGAGATCCATCGAACATTACTGAACTAAATCCAGCTTCGATAGCTTTTTGAGTTCCTTCATATGAACCGTGGTCTAAGTGTAATGCAACAGGAACTGTGATTTTCATTTCTTCAACCATAGCTTCAACCATAGCTGCAACAGTTCTGAAACCAGTCATGTATTTAACTGCTCCTTCACTTACACCTAAGATAACTGGACTTTTTGCTTCTTCACAAGCTTCTAAAATAGCTTTTGTCCACTCTAAGTTATTAATGTTGAAATGCCCTACTGCATATCCTTCTTTTCTTGCTTTTACAAGCATGTCTTTTGCTGGTACTAATACCATGTTATTTGTCCTCCTTAAATAACTACTAATATATATATTATAATACTACACTTTTTAGAAAAAATAAACTATTTTATTCAATAATTTTCAATTATGTATGTTATTAACAAAATCCTTATATATTAATTCCTCTATTCTTTGCCATTACAAGTTTTTAGTGGTAACGTATACAAGATTAATTTAATAGTTTTCTTAATTTTTAATTCTACAATTATGTTACTGTTTTTTCTAAAATTTTTATTTTTTTAATTTTAGAAAAAATAATTTTTATATTGTGAATCTATACTAATACAGAATTAACTTTTAAAAAAATCACCTCAAAGTCGGCAACAATTTCCAACATTTGAAGTGATATGTTATAAAATATTCTATTTATCTAATTTAGCCATTGTTTCTACCATATACTCTGGAATTTCTGTTTCAAAGTACAGGTGTTCACCAGTTATCGGGTGACTAAATTCGATACTTTTTGAATGAAGTGACTGCCCATTTGTATTTAATGTTTTTCTTGGCCCATATACTGGATCCCCTACTAATGGGTGGTTAATATATTTCATGTGTACCCTGATTTGGTGAGTACGTCCAGTTTCTAATTCACATTCGATAAGTGTATATTTCTCAAATCTATCAATAACCTTAAAGTGTGTAATAGATGGTTTCCCTTCATCGATAATAGCCATTTCTTTACGTTCTTTTGGATTACGAGCGATAGGTGCATCAATAGTTCCATAGTCGTGCTTAATACTTCCGTGTACTAGTGCGTAATATTTTCTCTTAATATCTTTGTTCGCGATCATTTCTGATAATTTAACGTGGGCTTTATCATTTTTCGCAACGATCAATAATCCTGACGTATCTTTATCTATTCTGTGAACAATACCAGGTCTGATAGTACCATTAATACTTGAAAGTTCACTATGGAATAATAAAGCATTAACTAATGTTCCATCTTTATGTCCTACAGATGGATGAACAACCATACCTTTAGCTTTATTTACAATGATTAAATCATTATCTTCATAGACAATATCCACTGGGATATCTTGTTTTACTACGTCTAACTCTTCAGGTTCTTTGTAATCGATAGTAATAACATTACCTTCTTTTAATTTATAATTAGTTTTAATATTATTTCCATCTACTTTAATATAACCTTCAGAAATTAAGTTCTGGATATTTGTTCTAGAAACATCTGTTAATTCTTGTTGTAAAAATTTATCAATTCTCTC
>CALHQV010000092.1 GCA_938038035.1 uncultured Gemella sp.
ACTTTCGTGACGTGTTACAATGCGGTCTCCTGCTTGGAATTTTTCTTCACCTGCTAGTGTTATTGTGATACTTCCATCTTGATTTACAGTGATGTTACGGTCATTACGGCTATTTGTGTAACCTGTAGCTGTTTTTGTTAATTGCATTCCAACGCCTCGAATTGTTACGTGTAATTTGTCACCATCTTCTACTGTTGTATTTGGTTTAATCGTTACCGTATTATCCAACTCGTTAAACGTTGTTGTAATGTCTATTGGTTTAACTTCTAAAACTGGTACTGTAACATCTTTCTTCGTATTATCACTGAATGTTAATCCTACCGTAACTACATTCTTACCATCTACCACACTGATACGTCCGTTATTTTTCACTTCTTTAGCAGTTGGTTGTGGTTGCGCTTGTGGAACTACAACATTGTTCAATACACGATTATACTCAGTTGCTGGTACGCTTCCTTGTTCGTCCTTAGCTTTAGCTGCTTTAACTGATACTTCTGGAATTGTTAAAGTTGGTTTTGCTTTATTCGCATTTGTTGTATCTAATGGAACTTCAATATCTTCTCTTGAACCATCCGGATAAGTCACTGTTGCTGTGATATATAGTGAACCGTCTTGTTTTGTTTGGACTGTACTGTTCTTCATCGCAAATGTTAATCCAGATGTATTTTTATTAACTTTTACTTCACCACGTGTTGATGAGACGTCAACGTGTCTTTAATCTTGTTAAATTCAGCATCAGAAATTGTTGTATTCGCTTGAGTGATATCACGTTCAATCTTAGATTTACTTACTGTCGGTGTATATTTCGTTGCTTGAGTTAATGCTTTGAAAACAACACGATACGGATTTGAAGCAACATTATCTCTACTTCCTGATTTATCCTTAATATTATTTTCTGCAGCGTCCATTGCTGAAGCATAACGAGTTACAATGACATCATCATCACTCCACACTGTATTTCCAGATTTGAACTTATTAAGTGTACCATTTACAGTTAAAGTCAACGGTGCATTGGTAATCGCATCCCCATTTCGTATAACTTTATTATAACTGATACCATAATTTCCAAGATCTGTGAGTGTTGTACCTTGATCAAAGAATACTGCTTCTAATAATTTATTAGAATTATCAGTAATAGTTGCAACATCAAGATTTGTATCCTCAGTTGGTGTAATGTAAACTACACGATTTCCATCTGCATCAGTTTCCGTATTTTTAAATTCAATTTCTGGTAATACAGCATCTCCATTACCTGCTAGACCTGTTGCCGGAGTACTTTGAATACCGCCTGTTCCATCTGTTGTAAGTGCCTTAGCTGTTACAGTTGTACCATCTTTAACCTTACGGTCTTTTAGTTTAAATACACCTGTTGTTGGATCAACTATTAACGGTGCTCCTGAACCAAATTCCCATACTCCACTAGCATTCTTCTTAGCTGTGTATGTTACTTCTGCTGGATTTGTTCCTTCTTGTGGCGTAAATGTTACACTAACTTTGTCTACATTCGTCTCATTTACTGGTGTAATTTCTACATCACCATTATCTTTTGCAGTTACAATTGGCGCTGTTGGTTTCACTTTAAATGTGACTGTTTTTTCAACCTTATCTGGTGCGTAAATTATTACATTTTCGTTACGTCCATCCCCATCAATATCTACATTGTTTTTATTAGATTTAACATTTGGGAATTTTACTACTGCGTTATATGTGATTGTTCCTGGTGTATCAAATACTGTTTCGTTTGTGATTTCAGCATTATTTTTACTCCATTTAAAGTTCATACCACCTGGATAGTAAACATCACTTCCATCCGTATTAGGAGTTGCTACTACTTTTACATAATTATGTGAATCCTTAGATTCGTTTGTCTTGTTCGGTACAAATAATTTCGTACCTTTATTCACTGTCTCTGGAGTATTTTTTACTTCTACATCTACAACAACATATTTGAATTTGTAAGTTTCTGTATTTCCTCTAGCATCTGTTACCTTAATGCTTCCCACATTGTTTGTTCCTAGTGGCGCATTCGCTGTTGCCGTAACATCTCCTGAAAGTTGAACATCTCCGTTTGCTGTTTCTGTATTTTTAACAAAGTTCCTTCCGCTTGGAAGTCCAGAAACTTCCATCGTACTTATTTTTCCTGAGTTATCATTCACAGTAAAGGTTGGATTAAATGTCGCACCACGGAAAATAACAAATTTATTATCTTCTGCATTGGTTGTCAGACGTCTTCCATCCATTTGTACGGTTGGTTTAACCGTTTCATTTACTTTAAGCGTCACAGGAATTATTTTGTACGGTTGAACTTGGTTGGCACTCGGACCATCTTCAGATACTTTTGGTAATGTTACTTTTACATAGCGTGTGATTTCTCCAAACTCTGTTACATTTTTCTCTGCATCAGTTAGTGGAGTAGCATCAGTCGCACTTTTTACCCATTCGTAAGTTGTTCCTGTAGGAAGTGCTTGTGAACTAGGTGTTTTCACTACAGCTGAGGCTGCTTGAGCGGCACTTAGTTGTTCCCCATTATTGACTTCAACTCTATTTTTCTGAGTTTGTGGATTATTAAACGCTATTACATCGAACACTTCATGTGTAAAGGTTGGTGTATAAGAAAGTTTTTCTGCTTCACTTGGGTTATCTGTAAATCTACCACGTGGATACTTAGCACCGAAGGCATAAGTAGTTGTTCCAACACCGTCAGCATTTAGACTTTCTTTCAATTTATTATTATCTGCAGTTCCTAATGTTCCGTTACCTTTCTTAAATACCCAGCTCATTCCACCTGGAAGTCCTCCTGGATTTTTATAATAAGATGACGGGCTATCATTACGATCGACGCCTACAAAATCATATACTTTAGTTACTGTTTCAAAATTCTTGTAAACTTTGTAATTAATATTAATTGGTGCAGTTCTTGTATTATCCGCAAACACTACAGTTGCTGATGCTGTTCTTCCATTTGATTCACTAGATGTATCTAATGTAACATCAACTCTAGCATTACTAGGAACATCTATCTTACTAGTTCCATCTTGCAATTGCAGTAAGCTACGTTTTTCAGCCTCTGTTAGAGTTT
>CALHQV010000093.1 GCA_938038035.1 uncultured Gemella sp.
GCAAATACTTCTAATTCCAAAGCGTTTCTCCTCATTTATACTACTATCGCCAGAGTAAACAGACTCTGACCTCATTTTATCATTTACTCTTTATTTTACGATAATTTTGCAGAATAGTCAAAGGTTAAGGGGAAGAAAGTGACAGGACTTTTTATTTCTTTGTTACCCAGCCAATGGTGTCGTGAGGTGGGTTGTTACGGGCACGAATTGGCTGAGCTTACTATGTAGTAAGCTGATTTATAAAATATTGACTTTCCTAATATAAGAAGAATAAATCATTTACTTATAATTTTCATTCAAAAAGGTAAACTATAATCAAATATTGTACTTTTCAACCTAAATGTAGCTGATTGATACTTTCTTTTTCTAGAGAAGAAAATTTATCTGTTTGTTATATAAATTAAAAAGAGGTATTTAGCATCGCTACCTATATCTATATATTTTCTTATGAGCTAACTTACTCTGATTACTCTTTGTTTCAGTATTGTATAACAAATCATTCAATTTACGAATAATTTCTTCTTTTTGAAACTTAGAAACACTGCCTATGATTGAAACTTTTTGGGAGATTACTTCAACATACTCATCAAGCATCATATTTTGAAAATTCAAAGTAGAAATCATTTTCCCTTTAAGACCTTCTATAAATTGACTATCCAAATATAAATCTTGATAAAAACTATCAATAGTTTTGAGAATATAAAATTCTACTACTCCTTCTCCACCGGACCAATAAGATGAACTATTAGAAGTTACAGCATCAAAAATTGTTCTACTAGTATAGCTGAAATATCGATTATAACGGTAGCCCCTATAGCTTAATATCCGCTCTAGACGTAATAAACTTGATACTGATAAATCTTCTATTACATTTGATAGGTTAACTTTATTTGTCCTCAAAAGATATTCAACTGATAATTGTATACCAGTTTGCTTGTACGAATAAAAATCATTTGTGAAAATTGAATCTAACTTATCAGTAAGAAGCAAATATTCTCTACAAAAGTTATCCATTTTCTTTTTATTGCTAACACGTTTCCAATGTAATTTATTAACAGAGGCTTTTATACATTTTTCACTGTTCTTCGCACTTTTTACTACATTACCAAAGCTGAATGAATCGTATATAAAGTTAAGTCTGCTTGAGAATGAAAATTTTTTACCTGACAATAACCATTGAACATATACAATTTTAAGTTCTGACATTTGATACCTTCTACCAAACTGATTAAACCAATAAAAACCTGTTATTTTTTCATTTCGTTTTGTCCATAATTTATCTAAAATTTCATCTGTAATACAATCGCTAATATTTGTTCTTAAGATTATCTCTTTAGCTTGATAGAAAAGATAATTTTGTTGTTCTTCATCGCAACTCATTAATTTTTTAATCTCAGCATCATAAAATTCAATGTTATCATCCCATTGTGTATAGTCGGTGTAAATTAACCGATATAACATAAAAGCTAATCGATATTCTTCATTCATACTTAATATTAAGTTTTGAATTTTTTCAGCCCTTCTTTTTTGTTTTATTTCTTCTTCACTCTCAGCTTCCGTAATTTTGTTTTGGACGAAAGTTCCAATTATTCTTCTATCTAAATAATTAAAACAGATTTCTGAATACAACATACTGTTATAGAAATCATTATATTTTCTCCCATCAGACTCATAAGACAACTTTTTAAATTCTGGAAGAGAAAACTCTCTCTCTCCTTTCTCGTATAGCTTGAATAGCTGATTTAATTTAAAACGTAAAAAATCTTCATTTTGATCTTGCAATTCTTTTTCTTCTTTGGAATTCTTAATAGAATGTAATTCATTCTTCAATTTATCAACTATTACATTTAGTTCGATAGCTTTATTGTTAATAAGAGTCTCAAATAAATATTCTTTGATCCCATAATCACTTGATTGTCCCAAATAGAGACTCGTAGGTTTCTCGATTTGTAAAATTTCAAATGTATCATCCTTTTTCTCAAGACTTTGGAAAACTCCAAGATCCTGCTCAATTAGTTCTTTCCATGTATTCGAAAGAATATTATCCTGAAATTTCTTCAAAAATTCCCATTTATATTTGCAATACTTTCTATAGAAGTTATAGAAATCAGAAATTTGCTCAGATGAAAGCTTTTCTAAATATTCATCGATTGAGTAAGCTAAGTTATAATTTTCCCAGTATTCTTCATGAAAGATAGAATATACAAAATCATTACGCTCCTCTACATCAATTAATAAAAACCGATTTTCTAGAAAGACAGATACAAAATTATCGACATATTCATCTGGTTTTTTATATACTTTCCAAAATAACTCCTTCATTTCTCTTTGAAGATAGATAGAAATTTCCTCATCAACACTTGTTTTCCGCAATTCCCTCAATTTCTTTATCATCTCAGTCGATGACGAATCTTGGTTTTGAATTTTTTTATGAATCACTTCAGCATTTAGCCTAAAAACATTATAAGCAACACTTATATTCAGTTTTAGTAAATAGATATAAATAATGACTACTATTCCTGAACTTGCTTGCCAAATATATTCAAGATAATTTGTCTGATGAATAAAATCACTTAAAACAGGCATTGCAACTGTAAGGAATAAAAGGATATGGAAAAATTTTGCCCGAGTGAATCTTGACCAAATTGATTTATCTAGCATGAATTTAGTCTTGCTTACTCCTAGATAATAAGCCTTATCATTTTCCGTTAAAAATTGAAGAAAACCAACGTATATACCATACAGGCTAAATACTCCAATTTCAAAACTAATTAACTCAACGATATTGGTATTTTGAAACGAAACTGTGGGCACTTTGAAAAACTCTTGAACATAGACTAATGTTATCAGCAATAAAAGCAAGATAACTTCACTTATATCTCGAATATGAATTCTAATTTTATATTCGAGATAATCCTTAAAATTAATGTACCTCAATATAATATTTCGAACTAGAGGTATGGTTAATCCAACAATTCTTAATCCCCACAAAATATCCGATATAGAATAAAACAGTAATATAATGATAAGAGCAATATCTAAATTTCGCATTGATGTAAAACTTAAATTACTTGATTGTTTACACAACAAATACAAATAACCAATTACTATCACTATGTCCAGTTTTCTCCACCCATTAATAAACGAATTAATAGAGAATAGAAATAAGAAAATTCCGATTAAAATAAACATATACCCTCCGAGATAAGTTTTCTCTCTTCAAATTATACCAAAAAAACACGGCTCATCACCGTGTTTCTATGTTTATTTAACGAGTTTCTTCATCTCATCAATACGTGCTACTGTCGCATCGTATTTCGCTTGGTAGTCGGCTTGTTTGTCGCGTTCTTTTTGGACGACTTCTGGTT
>CALHQV010000094.1 GCA_938038035.1 uncultured Gemella sp.
TTTCGAACTCATTGAAGATACTGTAATTTTTGCTGTTCTTTCACTAACATTTCCTACTTTATCTTCTGCTCGAATATTTAAAGTAAATTCTTGGCTTGGTGTATTTTCAGGTAGCTTTTCTACAGCTTGTTTTCCTGATTTGAATTTAATAGTGTTAGTTGTACTATCATACTCTAGGTAATCAGGCAAGCCTGTCACAGTAACGTTTTTAATTCCACTTCCGTTCGCATTATCTTCCGCTCTCACCTCCATATTTGGTAAAGCTTTATCTAATGCCGTCATTTCCCAGTTTGTATTTTCTGCTGGTGTTTGGATAGTCGGTTTCGTTACGTCTTTAACTTTCAATGGAATGGTCACTTCTTTAGTCATTCCATCTTTGAAAGTTACTGTGGCAGTAATGTTTCGTTCGCCATAATTAGCTGTACTGATTTCAGGTGCTGTTACTGTTGAAATCTTATCTGTCCCATTCCCACTTCCTACTTTTGAAGTTGCGGTTACTTTCGCTTTTAAGTCGTCGTTAGAAATTGGATCATTTTGATTTACTTCAATTGGTGCTCCAGTTACTTCATATTCTGAACTTAATTCTTTTACTGTAACTTTTACATCTACTGTATCTTTTGAACCGTCTTTATAGGTTACTTCTACTACTCCGTCTTTTTCTCCAGGCGTTGTCGTTACTGGTGGTGTTTTCCAAGCGTAACTTGTTCCTTCTGGTAAGTTTGTTTTATTTACGCTTGTGCCTGCATCTGGAGTTTCACCATAACTTACTGTTTGCTTTTGAGGATTTGCTGTCGCATCATATTGGGTAGTCATTGATTTCACAGTAAACGTTAATTGTGAAGTACTACTATTATTCGCATTATCTGTCACTCGAATTGTAGCTGTATGTGTTTGAGAATCTGTCCCGACTGGTAATTTTGGAACTTCTTGAGTACCGTCTTTAAACTTAATGGTTTTAGTCGCATCATCATACGTTAAGAAATCTGGTAAGTCTGTTACCGTTGTTGACCGAACACCACTTCCTCCTGCATTGTCTTCAGATGTTACTTTAATTGGAGAAAATGCTTTATCTAATGCTATTAAATCGATATTCTGACCATTCGCTGGTGTTTGAATCGTTGGAGACGTCACATCTTTTACTTCTAAAGGAATTGTTACCGTATCCCTTGTATCATCGAGATAGGTTACCGTTGCAGAAATTTCTTTGTTTCCTGTCTCAGCAGTACTAATTTTCCCAACAGGAGTAACAGTTTTAACCTTACTATTACCATTTTTATTAATTGTCACAGCGGATTTTAAGTCTTGATCTGAGACAGTATCGTTTTGATTTTTGACAATTTTTGTAGCTGTAGGTTCATACTCATCACTTAACTTACGTACTTTTACTGTCGCAGTTACTTCATCTACTGAATCGTCTGGATAAGTAACTCTCACCACTCCCGTTTTATCCCCAGGTCTACTCGTATCTGGTGCCGATTTCCATGTATATTGAGCATCAGTTGGTAGTCCTACTGTATTGACACTAGTTTTTGGATTAGGTGTTTCTCCATGGCTCACTTCTTGAATCGTCGCATTTGCTTGTGGAGTATATTTTTCAGCCATAGTCATGTGAGTAATACTAAATGTTCGTTCACTACTATTTCCTGCATTATCTTCCACATGTAACGTTATATTTCTTGTCGTACGGTTAATGCCAAGTAATTTTGGAACTTCACGTTCTCCATCTTGGAAAACGATGCTACTTGTTGCTTTATCATATTTCAAGAAACTTGGTAAGTTAATTGGAACAATACTCTTTATTCCACTTCCTCCAGGATTATCAGCAACTGCTACTTTAATAGGAGGCAATGTTTTATCTAATGCTGTGATTTCCCAAGTTTGATTTTCTGTCGGTGTTTGAATTGTTGGAGCCGTGACGTCTTTTACTTCTAGAGGAATATCAACTAAATCAGTAGTATTATCCAGATACGTTACTGTTGCTTTTATTGTTTGTGGGCCGGCATGCACAGTGCTAATAGGAGATGCAGTGACTGACTTCACTTTACTAGTTCCACCATTATTCACTGTTACTGCTGCTTTTAATCTATCATCCGTTACTGAATCATTTTGATTGACAGTAATTGTCTTTCCTGTTGGTGTATGTTCGTCACTCAATTTACGGACTTTCACAGTTACAGTTACTGTATCTGTTGAGCCATCTGGATAGGTTACAGTTACGACTTCAGTTTGATCTCCAGGGCCTGTTGTCGTATTAGGTTGTGTTGCCCATCCGTATCTTGTACCTGTTGGTAATCCATTTCTTTGAACACTTGTTCCTGCATCAGGCGCTTCCCCATAACTTACTTCTTGTTTTTGAGGATTAGCAACAGCCGTATATTTTTGTGTTTGAGATTGAATATTAAAAGTAATATTTTTAGTCGCAGTATTCCCTTTTTTATCGACTGCCTTAACAGTTACTTGAATACTTGATTTACCAAGTTGGAAGTTGTTCGGAATAACGCCATTTATTTCAATTTTAGATTTTGCTGCATTAAACGTTAATGGTGCAGGAAGATTTTCTAAAGTAACAGAATTTCCATCCTTAAGCCCTACTCCTTTATCATTATCTCTAACTTGAATATTAAGTTCACTTGGAAGTCCTTCTAATCTCGTCAATGTAACATTATCCGGTGCAGTAATTGTTGGTTTAATATTATCGACAATTTCTACAGGAATATTCACTGTTTTCATTAAATGATTACCCCGAAGAATTTCGACTTCTTTATGTTGAACACCTGCAGCGGAAGTATCTACTGTCGATGAGCCGCCTTTCCAACGAACCGTTAATTCGCTTGGAACTGCTGAATTATTTGAAACTGTTACGTAATTTCTCGCATCTCCTAATTGACCAGACTGATTCTGGTTAATTTTCTTATCTTGTTTTCCTATAAAGTCTAAAACTGTATAAGGAGTTGTTATATCTTTTGTTGCTCCATTTTCATAAGTTGTTGTTACTACAACGTTTCTTGTTCCAACTTGTTGCAAATTAAATGGTGTTTTATAAGTTACTTGAGCAGTTGTCGGTACTTCATTTCCTGTTTTAGAACGTACTAACCCTCTTGGATTTGTATATAATTCTTTAGAATCACCAAAATAAGCTGTTAAACTCGAATGTTTTGCTTCCACATCATTTGTCGCATTTGTTTGAATAGTTTTTGGATTAAATCCATCTTTAAAGTGGATTGTCATTGTTGTTCCATCAGCTGAAACTTCAGCATGATCAAAGTCACTTTTATGGCCTGAAGGTTTCATAACATCGGGATGTTCTGTTTTAAATTTCTCAATTAATGCTGTTTTTTCATTTTCAGTTAAATGGCGAACATCATCTACATATGTCTGTGATAAATCCTTCACTGTATTACGCTCACTTTGCGGTTTAATAATAAAGGTAAATGTATAAGGTTTTAACTGATTTGGAGCTACTCTTGTATTAGATGCAATATGAACCTCATATCTACCAGGTTGAACTATCGCCCCTTCTCCTACAACACCTCTAATAGCAGCATTAGTTATAGGATTATTTATTTCAGTTCTTCCATGCTCTATTTCACGTCCTTTTGCCTTCCCTGCCTGCTGTCCCAATAGGCAACTTGCATTTTCAAACCTTTTATCGGAGAATTACCCGTAAAACCAACAGTTACTATATAATACGGTGTTACATCTTCTACTATTTTTCCACGAACATATGTAGTGAACTTTCTCTCATTTCCTACTCTTTCACCTTTTATTTCAACTAAACTCCAAATTTCATCCGAATTATAGTAAACAGCGGTATTTCCATTTTCTATAAGATTACCATTTCTTCTGTTTTCTTTATGGGTGTAGACTACTCCTCTAAACCCACTCTCTCCATTTTTATCAATAACTTTTCCATTTCGTGGATCGCGTCTTCCCGAATTAGCACGAGTAACTCTATTAGCTACTCTATTTCGAAGATAAATTGCTTCATTTAATAGTTTTTGAATACTTTCTTCGCTATTATTATCAGTAGTTGGAAGTTTCTCAATAGTGCTAACTAGTTCTTTTTCTGAATCACTAAATTCATAGTTTATTCCGCTAGCTAAACTATTGATTTCTTTTACAATATTAGTTGCTTTAGTTATTTTCTCATTATATCTTCTAGCAACATCTTCTGTATTATTTACTTGTTGTTTTTCTTTGGTATCTTTTTCAGAATTTGATTTATCATCTTTTTCTTTAATTTCTGATTTTTTATCTTCCCTGGGTTTATCCTCTAATTTCTCGAATACTTCTTTTAAAAGTTTTACTTCTTTATCGATTTCTTCTTGAGTTATTTCTTTATTATCCAGAGCTTTTTCCGCACGTGACAAAACAATATTAAGCTCTTTTACAGATTTTTCAGTTTTCTTACTGATATCTGTATTCTTAATCTTATCTACTAATTCTTTAAGAGATTTTTTGTTAACTTCTTTTTTCTCAAGCGTTTTTTCTTCATCTTCAGTTAAAACAGCAGTATCTTCAACCTTATCTCTAGAACTTTCTACTTGTTTTTCCCCTTGTAAAGTTGGATTCTCAATTGTTGTTTTTTTATTGACTATATGGGGCACCTTATCTTGTTTAGCGGCTGCTTCTAATTCACTTATTTCTTTTGCATATGTTACTTGTGGGCCATTAACACTTACTCCCCCAACAACAAAAAATAACGAACAACCAAAAAGGATGTGTTTCCCCTTTTTCACCATACGCCAATTTTTTTGTTGGAGTCCATGTCTATTAAATAACATTTTCTCTCTCCTTATATTTCTCATGTAAAATTTATTATGATAAATACATTATATACCTTTA
>CALHQV010000095.1 GCA_938038035.1 uncultured Gemella sp.
TTTCTCTTTAGTCAATATAGATTATATTATATAGAAGAAAAAATTATTTTCCTTCTTAAAATTAAAAAAAACTCAGGATTTTTACATCCTAAGTTTTTTTAAATTCATATTTTATTTTAACGGTAAAATATTATATTGAATATCTAGATCAGATGATAATAAATGAGATATTTTACAACGTAATTTAATATTGTCTAGTACTCCTTGTCTATCACCCGCTGCTAGTTGTTCCTCTGTTCTATCCACATGAACATTAACTACAATTTTTCTATTATCGTAATCTACCACTAATTCAGTTTCAATTACTAAATCTACTAATTCGTATGCTCTGAAGAAATATCCTTTTGCACACATACTCACACATCCATTGTATGCTGATGCGAATAGATCCATTGGACCATCTTTACTTTCTTCTATAAACATTTTATATTCTCCACCTAGTGGTGTTGTTGCATATGAAGTAAAACCTTCTTTAATTTTTAAATTAGACGTATACATAACAGTCTCCCTTTGTACATTTGATTTTAAGATTTCTCTTAATAAGTTTATTATACTCTTCTGAATAATTTTTGTACACTATTTATTCTCGACAATTTCTTTAACTGTTTTAACTAAATCTACATCTTTAAATCTATAGTTTACACCAGAAAAATCCATATGTTTCGTAATATCATTTGTTTGTAAAATTAGTGTTGCTCCCGATGCTACTGCTCCTAAGGCACCTGGACATGAATCCTCTATAGCTATAGAATTACTTATATCCACACCTAACTTCTCAGCAGCTAACAAATAAATATCTGGAGCAGGTTTTGGATTACTTACTTCCGCTTTTGTTGCAATAACAGAAATATATTTCTCAAAACCTTTTCTTTGTAGCCCAGTTTCTATATGTTCTCTTTTTCCATTTGAAGCTACTGCCATTTTTATCCCATGAGTATGCAGATATTCCATAAGTTCCGCAATGCCTGGTAATACAGATGCATTATGATAATTATCTAGAATACGCTTAGTAATTTCCGCTTCAAACTTGTCATAATCCTCACTAGACATTCCATATCTTTCATTATAGTATCTCTTACTTGTTTCTTCATTCGTTCCTGAAACATTTTTTATGTAGTCCATCTTATCTAATTTTTGACCCAATACCTCTTCAGTTAAGTCACGCATGTTTTCATAGTAAACTTTTTCTGTATCTACTATCGTTCCATCAAAATCAAATATTACCGCCTCTAATTTTTCCACTTTATTTCTCCTTTTTTTCTATTTAAACATATATTTACTATTTTATAATGTATTTACTAAAATTCAAAATTATTTGGACGAAATAAAGAGCAACTTTGAAACTGAATCTTCAATTCCACCTAGTTGCTCCTTTTTATATTTCGATATTTATAGTAAAAGTACCATTATATTATTCAAATCTTACTAATTTTTCAGCTTTAATTCTTACAGACGGTCTTCCATCTTTTTCTTTTTTACCTAGTGCAATTAACATCACAGGCACTAAGTTTTCTTCTAACTCAAATAACTCTGCTACTTTATCTCTCATAAATCCACCGATAATATTAGTGTCATATCCTTTAGCATAAGCTATATTAGTAAATTGCATCGTCCATAATCCACAGTCAAAGTAAACACCTTCTCTATTTTTATCAACTGGGATTTTTTCTAATTGAGGAACCATACCTTTTTCAAAGCCATCTTTAACTTCTTGAGTCATATAACCTTTTTCTACAGCCTCACCATATATCTCGTCAAACTTATTATAGTAGTTTAAATCTCCTAGTACGATAATCATCGCAGCAGAAGTATCAT
Source organism: uncultured Gemella sp. (assembly GCA_938038035.1). Lineage (GTDB taxonomy): Bacteria > Bacillota > Bacilli > Staphylococcales > Gemellaceae > Gemella. The sequence continues at coordinate 1,816 of CALHQV010000095.1, forward strand.
TTTGAATTTTATTGTAGTTAGCACTCCCTAATTTCTCTTTTCCTTCCGGAGTATCTACCACGATATATCTCCAAGGTTGCAGGTTACAAGATGAAGGAGCAATATTCGCTTCATCTAACATTTCTATAATTTCTTCACGTTTAATTTTAACATCAGTATCAAAATACTTAACTGACTTCCTTCCTTTTATCACTTCAAAAAACTCTGGACTTTTCTTACCTAATAGTGCATTAAAAAAGTTTCTCACTTATCTTCTCCTTCTATAATTTTATTTTTTATATTCTCTCCATAAAATCATCTTCTGATTTTAAACAACTCGTAAATTATACTATACTTGATAATTTCTATCAACTAATACAGCTTATAATATAAAAATTAAACAAGTAGCCAATATCATATCAATCAGCTACTTGCTTCAAACAATAATTTTATATCGTAATGATAATATGTTCCTTTTACACATTATCGAATTTTCCATTATAAAATTTATCATAATTTTCTATTTCCCTAATAATATATCCAAGATCATCTTTGGTTTAGTTACCATAAGAAGATGATCTGACTCCTCTATTTGCGTATAATTCATTCCTATTAACTTGAAGTAAGAAAATACTGTAAGTTTATCAAACACAGTCCTACTTCTTTTTAATAGTTCTAAATTATCTATCCCCGCATACAAAGATAAATAATCATACTCTGTTTGCGAGCTCGGTCTCACCATATATTCACTACCTACTTTTCTGAGTTTTTTTAGGATTAACTCCACTAAAAACTCATCCCTCATCTCTTCTACACTAAGTGTCTTTGATAGATATTCTTCTTTACTAGTGAACTTTATCTCTGGTTCAAAATATGTTTTTAACACCGATTCAGGAGGTATAGGTTCTAAGCCCTCGATGATGATTAGATTAACACCATCAAGGTATTCACTAAAAATCTCTAAACCGTTAAGTAAAACGACAGTACCATAAGAAGCAGTTACGATGTAACCTCCTCTTTTTACTTGTGTCATTTTATTTAATAGCACCTGCTCAATTTCTTTTTTTGATATAGATTTAAAACTCTCTTCGGTAAATTCAATAAAATCAAAGGTTTGGTCTGGCATATTTTCTAAGACTCTCGCCCAAATATATCTATCCCAACCTAGTGGATTAATAAACAAGATATCTGTCATAGTAATCATCCTTTCAAATATCTATACTAAAATCCTAATTCATCACCAAAATCCTCTAATTTATTTACAAGTATCGCCCCCTCTTTAATGTACTCATTCATTGCATAACTCATCTTATCGCCAAATTTTCCCGGTAGGCAGAATACATCAGAACCTACATCTAAGGCGAAATCCACCGTTCTCTGTGTACCACTCCTTTTTGCTGCCTCAGTTACTAAAAGAGCACTAGAAAGACCAGCAACAAGCCTATTTCGTTCTAAAAACTTATATTTCCTTATAGGCGAAGTTGGAAAATACTCAGATATAATAAGATGGTTTCGTTCTAGCTCCTTATAGAGCTTGTAACTTTGTTCCGGATAAATAATGTTGTGCCCATGAGCTATTACACCTATAGTGTATCCTTTACTTTTTAAAGCCCCCTCATGAGCAAGGCTATCGACACCTGTAGCAAGACCACTTACTATCACAAAATTATTCATCGTTAAATACGGTACTATACTCTCGAGAGCATCTTTCGAATACGAGGTATTATTTCTACTACCTACTATAGAGATCTTTCTCCTAAACAACAACAGATCATTATTTCCTCTATAAAAGATAACGTATGGATAATCATGAACCCTAAAAAGTTCCTTAGGATAATAAACATCATCACAAAACATATATCTCACATTATAAAATTCAAAATAGCTCTCGAAATCAAACTCCATATTATTATGAAGTTTGGTATAGATTTCCTCAGCATTACTTCCAAAATATACAGCTAACTCTGGTATAGATAAATCCAAAATCTGCTCTATACTATTTAAATCATTAAATACCCTATGTAATTTAAGCGTAGTAACCTTCTCAATTGCCACTAATGAAAGCAGCACTCTTTTCTGTTCTTCTGTAAAATTCTCACTATACTCCCACATAGTTTTATCCTCTTACTTGTCATTTTCTACTAATAAAGCATAATATGCTTTAAATACTTTCAAGAAAATTTCCCCTTGTTGTATATTGTTTATATAAATACTATCTTTAAATTCTATAATATTACTCATTATTCTTATAAGTTCAGAATAACTTTTACCTTCTTTATAGAATCTATACATTAATCCTTGCCAATAGACAAGTGGCGTTCTAATAAGCACCTGTTCTAACATGTTGACACCAATTACTTCAGGAATATTATTCAACTCTATATGTTGATTATAAAACATGCTTAAAACTTTATTTTTCACAGTCTTATCAAACTTAATTTGTTCGTAGACATAATTTTCAACATCCGATGGATATAATTTCGACGTTAAATCTTTGTCCAGTAGTTTCAAATCAAGTGGTACATCAAACTCATCAATACCTAATGAAGTTTTTATACAAACAGCATTTCGTTTTTTTAGATTATGAGCCCAGATTTGATAGAATTCAAATTTTTTGTTTATATTATCCCAACCATAGAAGAACACTTTCCCTTGATAATAATTCAAGAAATTATCCACAAACGGCGAATATCTAATATAACTTATACCATCGTAACTTTTTAATTCTTTTATAAATTTGTTTGTATCAATTAACCAAATCAGCTTTAAGCCTGCCTTCATATACCCTCTTGTTCTAGCTTTAATAAGGTCAAAAGGAATAACTGATCTTTGATACTCAAAAGCAATGCCGTTATCTTTAATAAACACATCTGCTATTTGAATATCATTATTTTCCCCTGTTTTAAAAATATGTTCGACTTCCACATTACGATATTTTTTTCTAAAATGTTCATAAAGATCTTTCTTCGCTTCTAGGTGTTCACTACTCTCCTTCTTATAAGTTTCAAACTCACAAGAGCAATTTTTAGCATGAGCAAAATGCGATTGAATCTTCACTCCCTTTTTGAAAATTACTTTTCCCCCACATATTGGACAGTGATACTCTTTATTCTTTTCTATATCTTTATCCAACGCATTAAAAACTTCGTCTTTACTATCGTATGCTACGTACATAATGTTTCTCCTCTTTTTTTCTGTACTACAATTACAAACTACTTCTAACGCCTCTTATTCAATTGTCAATTTATTTTAGGTACCTGTATTTCCTATAAACAGAATCATCAACTTCTACTTCTATAAAATTCGTAAGATCCATCCAAGTAATCTCATTTTCATGATTATCACTATCTACTAAGTAAATCTTACTGCCCTTCTCACATAGATAAAAATTTTTCTGTCTATCATACATTCCTTGCATAAAGTCCATATCCTCTTCTAAAGAAAAGTCAAGACATCTTTTATACCAAGGTATCTTTGCATGTTTTTTTACCTCTACTACATGGTCGTATTTACTTGCGTTCATAATATCTCCTCCTTCATAACTTTTCCCCTTTATCAAACTTATATTACCTTTTACAAACTAAAAGCTCCAAATCTATCGTAATTTCTTTTAGTTTTTCAATATCATCATCTGTGATAACTCTAGAAAATGTTAAAGGTGTCATCTTTAGAAAACTTGCTGCCTGCATCTTTGTTAATCCAAATGTATCGCTTACCGTAATCCTCTCTACGATAGTACAATTCTCCTCGATTAAACTTACAGTATCATTATTCGTATACTCCTTACCACCAATCAACTCTCTAATCTCCTTTAGATAATTAGCATTCGGAATAACCTTAATCAAATATCCTTCATCTCCAAGCGCTCTGAAAAATTCTTCATAATTCGCTGGCGTTAATATATTCAAAATACACGAAACACTGCCATCTTTGAACGGAAGATTAGCTAAGTTAGCAACCATATACGGATTTAATTTATCCTCTTTAACAGCTAGTTCTATCGCATCCTTACTGTTATCTAGACCATAAAAATATTTCTCAGGAAATATCGTCTTTAACTTCTTGATGTAATAACCCTCTCCACATCCAATATCCAGTACAATATCTTTAGCATACTTTTCTACTAAATTTTGGATATTTTTTAAAACATTCGCATAAAAATCATTACCAAAAACTTCGCTACGAGCTTTAAACAGCTCTTCACTATATTTTGTAGATTTATAATTATTTATTAAATGGATATAACCCTTCTTAGAAAAATCATAACGATGATTATTACTGCAAACCAAGCTAATATTCTCTATACAAGACTCTGATAAACACTTTGGACAAATGTATATTTTATCTTGATTAAACTTCTTTATTACATTCTCTATTTTCATTAAAACGCCTCTATACTTTCTAAGTTTATTGTATCAAATTTCTTTCAATATTGATAGCGAAAAACAGCTAAAATATTAGAAAATTTCATCTTTTTCAGTTTTCTTCAAAACTTTATTTTTAATAACTAATTACCGATTTCATTCCACTATTTTAAAACAAAAAATGACGACAGCTTTCCTCAGAATATTTTTATCGTCATTATATTT
>CALHQV010000096.1 GCA_938038035.1 uncultured Gemella sp.
ACTAATTTCCTTAGGTTCCTTTTGGAAAGTTGGTTGAGTATTTGGTTGAGCGGCTGGTTGAGTAGCTGCAACTGTAGTACTTTCATCACTTGCTTTAGCGTTATTGTCTGCAAATATAGGGAACATTGCTGCTGTTGTAAATGCAGGTATAAGTACGTATTTTAATTTGTTTTTTTTCATTTTTTGCTCCTTAAATGTATATAGAAATATTTTCTAGTTGTATTATACTCTTGAAAAATAATGTAATCAAGGAAAATGTTTTCAAAAAGAAAAAGAGGAGGTGAGGGACACCTCCCCTTTTAAAAAGTATAGATTATTTATATCCTTTAAGAGCATTCATACGAGCTTCTGATTGCCCTTTAGCATCTTTTTTCTCACCTTTATAAACCGCAGTTTCCCATGATCCGTACATAGGGTTAGGGAAGATGATGAATTTATCACCAAATTCAGCTTTTAATTGTTCAAACATTTTATCTCTATCAGCTTCTGATGTAGTAGAGAATTCCGCGAAGTCAACTAAGTTATCCCCAAATAACATAACTAGGTTAGTATGTTTTATAACTTCTTGACGACGTCCCTCTTTAGATTTATCACCTTCTTTTTTGAACATTAGGTGATCACGTCCTTGAACTGGTATACCTTGTGCTTCAAGGTTTTTAATAGTTGCATCTACTTGAGAATCTGTTCTGTCAGAAATGTAATAGATTTGAACTTTATTTTTGTCAGCAAATTGTAGGAATTCTTTAGCTCCAGCTACAGGTTTAGCTTCGGCTTTTTGAACCCATTCATCCCAGCTTTTTGGATTGAACGCAGTTCCATCTTTAACATTTTTAACTTGGTACGGAACATTATCTAATACTGTTTCATCTAAGTCTAATACGATAGAGTATGGTTTATCAGTAGGCTGTTTTAGTAATTCTTTTAATCTACTAGTAGCAACATTATAACCTTGTTGGTATAATGCATCTACTTCAGCAGCATTTTGATACCACAGTGCTCCCATTGTATTTTCTCTTGATCTAAGTTGATCATAAGTAAGAGTTATTTTATTATCTCCACTCTTATTTTCTTCTTTTTTTTCTTCAGTTTTTTGAGCACATCCTGTTGCAAGAACAACTGTAGCTAATACTGAAGAAATAGTCATAACAAGTTTTTTATTTTTCATAATATTTATAGCTCCTTTTGTTATCTACATATACAAGTATAAGATATAAATATATAAAATTCAATGTAAAATTATTTTTGAAAAATTTATAAATTAAATATTTTTTTATAGAAAATATAAACCAATTGAGAAAACGCTTT
>CALHQV010000097.1 GCA_938038035.1 uncultured Gemella sp.
GCATAGTCAACTTCAGTTGGGTTGCTGCCGAAATCCACACCTTCAAGATCACTTGCTTCCAACAAACCTTGCTCTACCAAGATATCAAGGTCGATAAAATGAGTGTTTCCAGCAAAAGCTGAGAATGATTGGTAAGGAGAGTCTCCGTAGCTTGTTGTCCCTAAAGGAAGGATTTGCCAGTAGCGTTGCTTCGTGCGAACCAAGAAGTCAACGAAATCATAGGCGCTTTGACCAAATGATCCGATTCCGTATGCTCCTGGAAGTGATGAGATGTGCATCAACACACCGCTTTGACGTTTTTTCATATTAGCACCTCAAGTGTTTTTATTGTTAATTACTTCAATTTTTGCGCAAACGTTTGCGCTAATTAAAGTATAACCCATTTCCAAAAGAAATGCAAGCGTTTGTAAATAAAGTTTTTTGATTTTATTTAGATTGTTAAAAATAAAATTTACTATATCTTCCTTTGCTGCTTTAATTATTTTTTAAAAAAAATTGCGCAATCGTTTCCATTGGCCTGTTTTTTGAAAATTTCTTCTCAAATATTTACTTTTTTCTTCTATTATAGTATCACTTTTACATTTCAAAATTCAACATACTATTTTTCTTATAAAACTCTTATATTTATTCTATTACTTATATCACTTTTCTGAAAGAATAGTGATTCCTAAAACTTGCAGTTTTACCATTAATGGAATTATTGGTAAAACCTCATATTTTTAGTCACATTCGTTCCGTTATCCTGAAATACCAACTCCCCATTCTTTGTCTCCACCTGACATACCCCATCATGATTCTTAGCAGCTAATACCGTATGTGTTGGAGTTACTAGAGAAGTTAAACCTACACCTGTACCTACTAAACTAAAGGCTAAAGAGTAGTTAGCTACTTTGTTTATCTTACGTTTTACATCTTTTCTCATTTATTTTCTCCTTATGAATCTATTTAAACTTTATTATATAGTATAACAAGCACCTTAAAATACTTTTAATTACTCTTTAATATCCTAATACATAAGGGAAAAACTTATGTGAAATGAAAAAATAAAGGTTATAGATTAAATTCTATAACCTTTATTTTTATTATTTATACATTAACGAGCTGTTTGACCGTCATTGAATTGACCATCTGTACCGTATAGATACATAGCATACCCTTTAGTACCGTCTGGTTTTGTTACTGAGTTCCAAGCATATCCGTGAGGAGTGTTTTTCTCAGCATCATCAAATGACATAGTACCATCTACAATCTTACTATCAATCGTACGAATACCACTTCTATAAGCTGGGTCTAACGCGTCATCATTGTCAAATACCCCAAGGTCACCATCTACTTTATAGTCCCCTGTGATTTTACCAAATGTGAATCCCCACTCTTTAAGTTGCGCACGAGACCACTTAACATTAGCTGGCATACCAGCTTCAAGACCTGTGTCTGCTGGAGTTACCGCTGGTGTAACTGGTTTAGCAGGTTCTACTGGTTTAGCAGGTTCTACTGGTTTTGTAGGCTCTGTTGGAGTTACTACAGGTTTTGTAGGTTCTGCTGGTGTTACTACTGGAGCAACTGGTTTATTAGGTTTCTCTGGTGTTACTACAGGCTCATCTGGAGTATCAGGAATAACCGGCTGAAGTGGTTTGGCTGGTGTAACTGGTTTAGCAGGTTCTGTTGGTGTTACTACTGGATTAGTTGGTGCTGTTGGATTTGATGGAGTAGTTGCCACCGGAGCAACTGGCTTAGTCGGTTCTGTTGGCACCGTTGGTGTTACCACTGGTTTAGTCGGTGTAGTCGGCACTGTTGGTGTTACTGTTGGTGCATTATCCCCATTATCATATTGAAAGCTTACGCTACCTTTAATTTTATGCCCTCTTACCTCTTTATTAAAATCTACTCTATCACTCACAGCAGTAGTTTTAGGTAAAGATTTAAGTTTATTTGAATCTTCTTCAAAATTAACTTGAATTTCTCTCACCTCTCCTGCTTTCAAATCTCCAAAAGAAACAACCTTACTACCTGCAGAATCCACTGAATAAGTTGTTTTAACATTTTGAACATTTGAAGACGCACTAACACGAATTACTGCACCAGCTTCATTTTCTAATACTTCTGCATTTACTCGATTTGTTAAAAGTGCATTTTCTTCTTGTTTGTCTTCTTTAGCATTAACTACATTTTGTATATTACCTGTAAATGATGTTACAGATAAACTTGCAATCGTTATCGCTGATAAAACTCTTTTCGTATTTTTGTTCATTATATATACCTCCATAAAGTATTTTTTTATAATTAAATTATGAATTTTTTC
>CALHQV010000098.1 GCA_938038035.1 uncultured Gemella sp.
AAGTAATACCAGGCTTGGTAAGAAGAGTCATATACCCACTCACTCTGAGCCATTTTACCATTTGACTTGAGGTAGTAAGCACCTTGCCAAGTATTATGCGCATAAGATCCATCTGATTTGAGGTAATACCAGGCTTGGTAGTAGTTATCGTATACCCACTCATTCTCAGCCATTCTTCCATCTGACTTGAGATAGTAAGCACCCTGCCAAGTATTTGTTACTGGTTTCCCATTTGCAGAAAAATAGTACCAAGATCCATTTTGACGAACCCAACCACTTACAGCTTCTGCACTAGGAGCAGGTGCTGCACTATTTGGTGCTACATTGTTGTTAGCTTGAGATGTACTCGTCTTTTTCTCTTTTAAAACTCCCTGAGGCGCATTCTTCGCTTCACAAGCGATTCCATCATGATCCTTATCCAGAGTGGCAGAATAACCTGGTTCTCCCTTATGAATATCTGCATATCCATTCTCCCAAGCTTCCTTACAGCTCGAAAAATGGATACTTTCATCTGCCACAACAGGTTGTAAAAACAGAGTAAGGACAGGTAAAGAAACTAGGCCTAGTTTTAATAAATGACGTTTGTTCATGATTTTCTCCTAAAATTATAATATCAATATCAATCTCAATATTATTTTATCAAACTTATTTCAGCAATTCAAGGAAAGGTTTAATCTGTTCAGCAAACTCTTTTGGTTTAGCCTCATTCAAGACATGAGGTCCATCTGGTATAATCTGAAATTGAGATTCTGATATTAGTTTATGAAGACTTCTCATAGAACTAAGATTCGGTTTATCTTTGCTACCACAAATTAGTAAGGTTGGATAGGGACAAGTCCTTGATATATCAGTTAAATCAAGTGTCTTCAACTCTTCAGAAATTCCGACCATAAGAGCTTTGTCTGCTCCCTGTTTTTCAAATACCCTTTTGGGAAGTAATTTAAATACCAGCAACTGAAGATAAAATAGGATATTACCGGACAATTTAAGCGGGCATCCTGACAGAATCAAAGCTCGGAGATTTGGTAAATCATAACTGGAAAGTTCTAGTGCCAGGGCAGCACCTAAGGACAATCCAATCAAAACAAAAGGTTCTGTCTCTTGAGCTAGGTGCTGATAAACTCTATCCTTGACTTTTTGATAGCTGTTAACTTCAGAAGAAAATAACTCGATAGCCTCAGAAGGATAATCTGTCAGTAGATTCCGAACTTCTTTCCAAGACTCTGCTGACTGCCCTAACCCGTGTAAAAATATCAGTTTCATCTAATTCTCCTAAAGGATTAACTCATACAAGCCTCTCACTGCATTACAGCCGTAAATAGCTTCAGCTTGTGCTAAATCTGCCAAGGTCAAGGTTTTCTCTTCTAGCTGGCCTGTTTCTAACAAATGCTGACAATAAATTCCTGGCAAGATCCCCAGTCGGATAGGTGGCGTGTAGAATTTACCAGATATCTTTAGAACCAAATTTCCGATAGAGGTTTCAAGTAATTCTCCTCTTGTATTATGGTAAATCTTCTCGTGTTTTCCTAAATTCAAATGCGGTCGGTGAGTGGTTTTAAAGTAGGTAAAAGCTTGTTGCAAATTTGCTTCCTGAAGGCAAAGTTTTGCTTGGCAGAAGGACGAACTGAGAGGTTCCAATACTTGACGATCGACTTCTATCTCTCCAGACTTGCTAAGAGAAATTCGCAAGCGGTAATCTTGATTAGCATCACAAGCCTGACACTCTTCCTCTATCTTTTGTTTCAAGTTTTCTGAATCAAATGGAAAGGCAAAATACCGACTAGCTTTTCTCAGCCTTTCTATATGTTGTTCTTCAAACAGCAAGTTCTTCTGGCTGATTTTCCCTGTAGTAATCAGTTTGAAACGAGCTTGTTTACGATAGAGAACGGCTGCCTTTTGATGAACCTCGCGGTATTCAGACTCCCAAGTGCTATCCCAAGTAATGCCTCCGCCAACTCCATAGATAGCTTGCCCCTTGTAGAGTTGAATGGTCCGAATGGCGACATTAAAAATCCGTCGTCCATTTGGAAGCAAGAGACCAATCGTTCCACAGTAGACTCCACGCGGTTGTGGTTCCAACTCCTTAATAATTTCCATAGTCGCTATCTTAGGAGCTCCTGTGATGGATCCACAAGGAAAGAGAGAGCGAAAAATGGTAACCAAGTCCACATCTGCTCGCAACCGACTCTTGATGGTCGAAGTCATCTGCCAAACAGTTGAATACTGCTCTACCTGACACAGACGCTCCACATGCTCACTCCCCACTTCAGAAATACGGTTCATATCATTGCGCAAGAGATCCACAATCATCATGTTTTCAGAGCGATTTTTTGGGTCCTGTTCCAACCAACTGGCCTGCTCCAAGTCTTCTTTGTCGGTCACGCCACGCTGAGTTGTTCCCTTCATTGGTCGCGTTGTCAACTCGCGGTCATTTTGCTCAAAAAAGAGCTCTGGGCTCATGGAAATCACTGCCATCTCGTCATGTTCAACATAGGCATTGTAGCCCGCCTCCTGCTCTACCACCATACGATTGTAGATGGCAAAAGGATTGGCACTTAAGTCTTGCTTGAGTTGGACAGTGTAGTTGACCTGATAGGTATCTCCCTGCCGCAAATGATGGTGAATCTGGGCAATAGCCTTTTCATAGTCCTCTGCAGACGTTACTTCCTGCCAATTTGAAGGCAAATCAACCTCATCATAAGTCAGAGGAATAGGGGATGTTTCTACCCTATCATGAACTGTAAAATATAGCAGGTACTCTGCCAGTAAAGGAGCTTTATGAACTGCTAATTTCTCCTCAAAAGCAGGTGCAGCCTCATAGCTGACATAGCCCACCACATAGTAGCCTTGCTCTTGGTAGCTTTCCACTTGTGCCAGCAAATCTACCACTTCTACTACATTTCTCGTTTTCAACTCTTTAATAGGCTGGGTAAAGGTGTATCTCTCCCCCAAAGCTCTAAAATCAATTACTGTTTTTCTATGCATACCTTAAGTATAGCACAAAATAAGAAAACCCTCATCCGCAAAGCAGATGAGATTATCTTTAGTCCCGTCACGTATCTTCTGGTTAGAGAAAAAACTCTCCTAGTAGCTATTTTGCTCTAGGAGAGTTTTAAGAATAATATTATCCACTTAGTCTCAAAAAAGGAGTTGCGACCTTTAGAAATCGTTATTGATTTTCTAATTTATCTTCTTCATCTTCTTTTCGACGACGAGCAATAAGACCAAAACCAAGTATTGCACTAGCTGCTGCTGCAACCATTGCCGTTATGGATTCTGTTGTGCCTGTATTTGGCAATTCTCTAGCCACTACACGCTGATTAGTAGCTACTTGCTGATTCTCATTTTCAAGTTGTGAGATAGGAAATGCTACACTATCTTTCACTTTAGCTTTGGCTTCATCAGTTTTCAATACTTGGTCTATTGCTTGTTTTTCCTGTGGTTTTTCTTTAGAAGTTGGATTAGCTGAGTTTACATGAACTCCAGCACTTGCTCCAACTGCCGGTCTAATTTGTGCAATCGGATTGACTGAGTTCACTTCCTCAATACCAGTTGACTTAGCTTGGTCGACTGTTGCATTCGTTGTTGCTTTGTCGATGGCTGCTTTCGCTGCGTCAGCTTTAGCTTTCGCGTCTGCTTTGGCTGCAGTTTTCTCTTCATCTGTTAAGTCTGTACGTCCGTCTATCTCGGCAGTCTTAGCTTTAAGAACTTCGTCGATGGATTTCTTAGCTTCTGACTTTGCTACTGCGTCTGGATTTACATTATTTACTTCTCTTGTTCCAGTCACCTTAGCTTGTTCTACTTCCGCATTTGTTGTTGCGTTGTCGATTGCAGTCTTCGCTGCGTCAGCTTTTGTTTTTGCTTCTGCCTTAGCCCCAATTTTCTCTTCTTCTGTTAAGTCTGTGCGAGAGTCTATCTCGGAAGTCTTAGCTTTAAGCGCTTCGTCGATGGATTGCTTAGCTTCCGTCTTCGCTACTGCCTCTGGGTTTACTGAAGTCACTGCTGTGATTCCAGTTGCCTTAGATTGGTCGACTTCTGCATTCTTTGTTGCTTTATCTATGGCTGATTTTGCTGCGTCAGCCTTATCTTTTACTTCTGCTTTAGCCGCGGTTTTCTCTTCGTCTGTTAAGTCTGTACGAGAGTCGATTTCATCAGTCTTAGATTTAAGCGCTTCGTCGATGGCTTGCTTAGCTTCTGTCTTCGCTACTGCCTCTGGGTTTACTGAAGTCACTGCTGTGATTCCAGTTGACTTAGATTGGTAGACTTCTGCATTCGTTGTTGCTTTATCTATGGCTGATTTTGCTGCGTCAGCTTTGGCTTTTGCATCTGCTTTGGCTGCAGTTTTCTCTTCATCTGTTAAGTCTGTACGAGCATCAATTTCGGCAGTCTTAGCTTTCAAAGCATCGTCGATGGCTTGCTTAGCTTCTGTCTTCGCTACTGCTTCTGGATTTACTGAAGTGACTTCTAAAGTTCCGTTAGTTTTAGCTTGGTCGACTGCTGCATTCGTTGTTGCTTTGTCGATGGCTTCTTTTGCTGCGTCAGCCTTAGCTTTTGCTTCTGACTTAGCAGCAGCTTTCTCTTCATCTGTTAAGTCTGTACGTGCGTCGATTTCGTCGTTCTTAGCCTTCAGAGCTTCGTCGATGGCTTGCTTAGCTTCTGTCTTAGCCACTGCACCTGGATTTACTGAAGTGACTTCTGCAATTCCAGTTGACTTTGCTTGGTCAACTTCTGCATTGGTTGTCGCTTTATCGATAACTTCTTTTGCTGCGTCGGCCTTAGCTTTTGCTTCTGACTTAGCAGCAGTTTTCTCTTCGTCTGTTAAATCTGTACGAGCGTCTATCTCGTCGTTCTTAGCTTTTAGGGCATCATCGATGGCTTGCTTAGCTGCTGTCTTAGCTTCTGGTTGTGGATCTACTGCTTTTACTTCTGTTATTCCAGTCACCTTAGCTTGTTCTACCTCCGCATTTGTTATTGCGTTGTCGATGGTTGCTTTCGCTGCGTCAGCTTTGGCTTTTGCATCTAATTTAGCCACAGTTTTCTCTTCGTCTGTTAAGTCTGTACGTGCGTCTATCTCAGCACTCTTAGCTTTAAGAGCTTCATCGATGGCTTGCTTAGCTTCCGTCTTCGCTACTGCTGCTGGAGTCACTGAAGCTACACTTGCTGCCCCATCGTTTTTAACTTGAGTTACTGCATCGTTTGTTGTTGCGTTGTCGATTGCAGTCTTCGCTGCGTCAGCTTTTGTTTTCGCGTCTCCCTTAGCTGCAGTTTTCTCCTCATCTGTCAAGTCTGTACGAGCGTCTATCTCATCAGTCTTAGCTTTCAAAGCTTCGTCGATGGATTGCTTAGCTGCTGACTTAGTCAACGCCTCTGGATTGACTGAAGTGACTTCTGTTGTTCCAGTCACCTTAGCTTGTTCTACTTCTGCATTTGTTGTTGCGTTGTCGATGGTTGCTTTCACTGCGTCAGCCTTAGCTTTTGCTTCTGACTTAGCAGCAGCTTTCTCTTCATCTGTTAGGTCTGTACGAGCGTCGATTTCATCATTCTTAGCTTTCAGAGCTTCGTCGATGGATTGCTTAGCTGCTGTCTTCACTACTGCTGCTGGAGTAACTGAAGCTACACTTGCTGCCCCATCGTTTTTAGCTTGAGTTACTGCATCGTTTGTTGTCGCGTTGTCGATCGCTTGTTTCGCTGCGTCGGCTTTGGCTTTCGCATCTTCCTTAGCTTTGGCTTTTTCTTCAGCCGTTAAATCGTTATTGGAATCAATCGCGTCATTCTTTGCTTTCAATGCGTCATCGATGGCTTGTTTTGCAGCCGGTTTAGCTGTTGGTGTTGGAGTTACTGAAGATATACTTGTCGCTCCGTCATTTTTAGCTTGTTCTACCGCATCGTTTGTTGTCGCGTTGTCGATGGCTTGCTTTGCTACATCTGCTTTGGATTTTGCGTCTTCCTTAGCTTTGGATTTTTCTTCAGCAGTCAAATCGTTATTGGCATCAATCGCGTCATTCTTAGCTTTTAGTGATTCATCTATCACTTTCTTAGCTTCTGTTTTCGCTACTGCTTCTGGATTTACTGAAGTTACTTCTGTTGTTCCATTTTTCTTGATTTGGTCGATTTCTGCATTTGTTGTCGCGATATCGATTCCTTCTTTTGCTGCGTCTGCCTTAGCTTTTGCGTCTGCCTTAGCTGCAGTTTTCTCTTCCGCTGTTAAGTCGTTGTTTGCATCAATCGTATCGTTTTTAGCTTTTAATGCATCGTCTATTGCTTTCTTAGCTGCTGGCTTTGCCTGTGCTGTTGGATTTACTGAATCTACACTTGTCGCTCCAGCGTTTTTAGCTTGAGTTACTGCATCGTTTGTTGTTGCGTTGTCGATTGCAGTCTTCGCTGCAGCTGCCTTGTCTTGCGCTTCTTGCTTAGCTGCTGCTTTTTCTTCATCAGTCAAGTCGTTGTTTGCGTCGATTGCTTTGATCTTATCAGCTAACGCGTCTTCTACTGCTTTCTTAGCTGCTGGTTTTGCTACCGGCGTCGGATTTACATTGTTTACTTCTGTTGTTCCATTAGCCTTAGCTTGGTCCACTCCTGCGTTTGTTGTTGCATTGTCAATCGCTGTTTTCGCTGCGTCTGCTTTAGCCTTAGCATCTTCCTTAGCTTTTGCTTTCTCTTCCGCTGTTAAGTTGTTGTTGGCATCTATAGCTGCTTCCTTTGCTTTTAATGCTTCATCAACTGCATTTTTTGCATCAGTTTTCTTTTGGCTTGCTTGCGGATTAACGCTTTCTACATCAGCAACGCCTGTAGTTTTCGCATTATCTACTGTTGAGTTTGTTGTTGCAGTATCAATATTATTTTTAGCCGCTGTTGCTCTTGCTTGTGCATCTGCTTTTGCTGCTTCTTTTTCTTCAGTTGTTAAATCATTTCTTGCATCAAGTTGTGCTACTTTCGCTTTCAGCGCGTCTTCGATTGCTTTCTTAGCCACTGGTTTCGCTACCGCTGTTGGCGTTACTGAACTTACACTTGTCGTTCCTGCCGTTTGGGCTGAGTCCACTGCTACGTTTGTTGTAGCATTATCGATTGCTGTTTTTGCTGCATTCGCTTTTGCCTGTGCATCTGCTTTTGCTGCATTCTTCTCTTCTGTCGTTAAGTCGTTATTCGCATCGATGGCTGCTTCTTTCTCTCTTAAAGCTGAGTCAATAGCTGCTTTTGCCGTATCTTTCTTCGTTGCTACAGGATTATCATTGCTAATCGCTGTTGTCCCAGATGTTTTGGCATTATCTAATGCTGCTTTTGTCGTTACCGAGTTATCATTAATTGCTGTTAAAGCTTTCGCCTTATCGGCATTAACTTTTTCGATTGCAGCTACTTTTTCTTCGGCAGTTGCGTTTGTATTAGCATTAATCTCTGCAATTTTATTGTCTGCAGCTGTATTAATTGCATCAATTGCAGGTTGTTTATTTAAACTTGTGAATTCTGATAAAGGTTTTGTATCAGTTGAACCATCTTTATAGGTCACAACAAGATTTCCATTAGCATCTTTTGTAATCGTAGAAATTCTTGTCGCCTGATTGTCTACAGCTTGTCCTCTCTTACTTGTAAGATTTGCGTCATCATTAGTTTGAGAGTACTCGATTTTTACTTTTTCTTTAATTTTTTCAAATTCGTCAGCCGTAACATTCGCTGGATCTACTACACTAACTGTTCCTTCTGGAGTCTTAATATCATATTTAGTAGTCTGATTTTTTACAACAAATTCAACATAACCTTCAATTTTTTGACGTTCTGCAGGATTAGTAGTTGCATTAATTCTTCCGTTAAAAGGTGCACTTTCTCCATTATTGTCATCTTTTGCAACGATAACACTTGTCCATTTTTTCCCAGCAGTTAAGTTCGTTGTTCCAGTCATTTTAATGGTTGCTGTCTTCTTATCTTCAGAAACAGAACCTGCTCCGCTTGTTACTGCGCTATCAACAATATTCCCTACTGCTAAACCAAAACTAGTTGCATTATTATAGTTAATGTCACCAGGGCCACGAAGTTTTAGGTCCTTAATCTTAGACTCATCCGTTGCAGTAAATGTTAGGTCTGTCTCTTCTCCAGAATAGATATAAATATTTCTGTTCGCTTCGTTTGAATACGGTAGATTAACAACCGGCGGAACATTTTTTTGTACAATTTCACTTACTGGTTTTGTCTTCGTAGAACCATCTGTAAATGTCACAACGATATTATTCCCAACGATATTAACCGATTGAATAACATCCTCTGGGTGTTCTACTAAAGTTCCACGTCTATCAGCAAATCGTGCATCTTCGTTTGTTGTTGAATATTCTAATTGAATACTATCTTTGATTTTCTTTAAATCTTCTGCTGTAGGATTTGTCAAACTAGTTACAGAAATCTTTTCATCTGTAGGTTGAGATCTTAAGGCGTATTTTTTTGCTTGAGATTTTAATACTAAGTAGAAATATCCTGGATCCGTTATATCCATACCTTTTTTAAGATTTTCTCTACCTTGGTCATCAACTACTTGAACATAACGAGTACCAACATTTAATGTTTGGTTTTCTTGTTTTGTGTAATCTCTGTTCTTTTTTAATATATCATTTGGACGACCTGTAATGACGATTTTCGCAGGATTTGCTTGACTCGCCTCCGATGTTACCCCTGCCGTTTCAGCACGATTTATTACAGTAGCTGTAAATCCAAATTCAACATCCAAGTCATTATCTGTACCTGCAACATTAGGGAATCTTTGTCTAGATCCTTTCTTAATCGTTGCATAGCGAATTTTTCCAGTTTCAGAATAAACTGGAATTTCTAATGAAAAATGCTCTTCGTTATAGATATAGATTTTCTTCTCATCTGGTATGGAGAATGTAAAGTCTACCTTTGGATCTTGATTGACAGCTGCACGGAATGTTGTATCCTTTTCAATTTCACTTCCATTACGCGGATCATTGGCACCAGTATTTTCAATCGCATTTGATTCTGATGGTTTCTCAGTATTCTCAGCTTTGATACCAACTGTTTCTTTACCCTCAGTAGTATCTGTTGAAACAATTTCTTTTTTCTCAACCGGCTTATTTCGTAATTTTGAGTTAACAGTAGTAACCAGTTTTTGATAGGCACTCGTCAATTCTTCTTGACTGCTTGCGCTCGCTAAAGTTGCTTTGGCATTAGCTAACTCAGCAGCTAGACTCGCTACACTTTCCTCAGTCTTATTAGCGTAAGCTCCACTTGAAATCTTACCTTCAATTTCACCAATATAATTTGCAAGTTGACTTTTATCTAGTTCTGGTTTAGTAATTTTCGGCTCACTAATTTTGGACTCACTCTGTTTTTCAGTCTTATCCCCACCTTCTTTAGCCAACTCTACTTTACTAGAAGACTCTTCAGTTACTTTCAATTGATCCGCTGCAACTGCTCCATTTCCTAAAAACATTAAAAAGGCAGCAACCGCTACACTCGCTGCACCAAAACTATATTTACGAATGGAGAAACGCATGATTTTTTCTTTTCTCTGATTCTCAAGGGACTTATCAGAAAGCTTGTTCTTCATTTATAATATTTCCTTTTCTCTTATCTATGTACACATTATATCATATTGAATTTTATGCGTATTTACAAATTACTTTATATTTCATTTTATAATTTTTAAACTATTTTTGCAAGTTGTTTGAACTCGAACAGAATCCATAAAACAAAGCCCAGACTGACATTTCATTTACTTTTTGAAAATCTATTTTCTAGTATTTTGGTTATAAATATATTCAATAATTATGCTTGTAAATGAACATTTAAGAACTTCAAAAACATCAAAAAGGTAGATCCAGTCAAAACTGATCTACCTTTTTATCATTTTCTTGCTATTAAATTACTCTTGATTATGCTTTAGTGAATAAATCACCAGCAAATCCATCTGATTTCTGCAAGAGTTGTTTGTAAACTTTTTCTTTGAGTGCAACTGTTTGGTTTGAATTACCCGCTTTCAGGTCATTTTCAACAGCTTTGTTGAACAATTCTTGGAGTCCTGCATAAGTTGAAATTTTCTGTCCGTCGATTTCAATTTCGACAAATCCTTTTTCTCCTTTAGCTTTGACTTCCTTGAACCATTCTTTCTTCCACTCTTCTAGTGTGTGGAATTTACCACCAGACACTTTCTCAATGATGAAGTCATCACCAAGACCTGGTCTACCAGCTGCTTTAGATTCTTGTTTATACTTGTTAGAAGCATATCCGACAAATCCATCCAAGTATCCGAAGTAACCCCACATACGGAATGTATTATGTTTGAACGAGATAGAACCTACAGCACTTTGACTTGTATTACCACCGTAAATTCCAGCCATCATACTTACAGTTTGATATGCCGTATCAAAACCTTCAGCACGATAATGTTTATTACCAGGCATATTATGCTTAGTCACGTAATTACCATCTACAAGGTCATCAATGCTTGTCAATTTCTTCTTGTTCTCCGCGTCATTTAGGTCACGAAGTAAATCCCATTGGTGTGGTTGTCCAACTAAACTATTTCTATCAGCTTTCTCACGCCATTTTTTGTCCATCTTCTTGAACCACTTGTTGTTGTCACCATCATTCTTCGCGATAACGGCATCCGCTTCTAAATGGTCTAGCATCATGAGCGCTTCATTATAGTTTTTCATGTAATGGTCGATAGCTTCTCTACTATCTAATTTATTTGGATCATAGTTGTACCATTGTTTACCATCGTTTTCACGTTTATAAGCCATGTTAAGACCTAGTGCACCGTAGTCACCATTCGAACTTGATACAGCTGGAGATTGTAACATTCCTTGAGCAAAGGCTTCAACGTCTGTACCTTCACGATGCCCCCAACCACCTAAGTAAGCCATACGGTCATTGATATGCGTTGTTTCATGAGTAAAGGCTGATGTACCAAAATCACTAATCATACTTGACCAAATATAGTACACGGCTTCTGAGTTTTGAGGTCTATCAAAGATATACGCATACGCACCCATACCATTATCACCATGCCATTTACCAGTTGGACCATAGAACTCACGAATTGGAGCATAATCACCATTCTTCGTGTGACCCATTCTATCAACCCATCCACCTGGCGCACCATGGTTATCCCAGATAGCCGATGGAACCATGTTTTCAGATTTCAACAACTGATTACGTACATTATCAGCCGCCAAGCGAGACCAGAAGTCTAAGTAGTTGATTTGTTCTTGTGCACGTAAGTCAATTTCTTTCTTGAATGCTTCACGTTCAGCTTCTGTATTCTTACCATATTTCTCAAACGCACTAAATGCTAGTGTATTATATGTTGAAATCAAGAACATATGAGCTTTCTTCGTATTAAGAAGTGGTAGGATATAACGTCCATGCTCACCGTTATTAAGGTTTTCATACAAATGATATTTTTTATTAGCAAACGCAGGGTTTGAGGATTGCTTCTCAACAATATAGTTAGTGTGTGATACAGCCTTCTTATACCAAACATTCATATCAGTATCTTCTGTAAACAACTTCATATTATATGTTAAAAAGTCATTTAAGTTACCTTTACCTGTTGCTCCCGCAATCACATCACGATAAGCATCTTGAGTTCGGTCACCTTTTAAGTTTTTCTCACTAGAACCAATTTGAATCAATCTATCGATAACACTAACATTCTTACCATAGAAATCAGGTTTGAACATCATAAGGTCTTTAATACTCATATCATTGTATTTAAATCCATAATAACGATTTAAATAAGTAAGAGCCATCATTATTTTAGCTTTGTTATCTTCTACTTTTTTAAGAAGAGCTTTCATGGCTGCTTCGTCACCGTTTAATTGATGGTCTTCGTTTTCGACTAAAGCTTTGACTAATTTATCTAAATTAGCTTTCGTTTCTTCAAAGCTTTCTTCAAGGAATAAGTTACGAATGTAGTTGTTCTTATGATTTTCACTATTCTCAGCTGGTTTATTACGTTTATCCATTAAGTCACGAACTTCTTGTGAAATTAATTGAACACTATCTAATTTCGTTTTAATCTCACTGATTAGTTGAGTACGGTCTTTAACTACCATATTTGGTGTGTAAACTACATCACCTAAATCTGTAATACCGTATTCTTTTACTTGTTCCACATTTGACGTAGCTTTAGCTGATACAGCTTTTTCTTCTTTCGTACCATCAGCGTAATGAATTATAATATGATCAACATCAGATAAGTCCGTTACAAATTGTCCATCTTTCATACCTGTTACAGATAATACTTCAGTCGTTAATAATTTAGAACCTGCAGGAATTTTATTTCCTTGATTGATAATCCATTCTTTATTGTAGAATGGTTGAAGTTTCTCAATATTACGGTATGCAAGTTCACGATCTGCATTATAATCTTGAATCTCTTTATAAGTATCAGATTTTGGTTTAACTTGGTTTAGTTTATCTTCCACAAGTGGAGCAATTTCGAATTTATCAGCTGTAATTCCGAATGATTCTATTTTTTTGTTAGCTTCTTCTAAGCTGATTTCTTGGATTCGATTACTACGAGAATATTTGAATGAACGTTTTCCTTCACTCACACCTGTAACAACATAGTTTCTATCAATCCAATTATTTGTAAAGTATCCATCATCATCAACAAGATCTTTGGAACCATAGAATTCCTCACCATTTTCAACTTTCATCATTGTAACAGTATCAAGAACTCGACCCCATGGATAGTTTTTACTAATGAAACCACCAACTTCAACAGGCGTTTTTACCTTAATAGTTCCTTTAACGACAGATTGGCTAGTAAATGCATATTTGTTAACCCCATTTCCATCGTAACCATTATCTGTTCTAGCAACAAGACCACCAATACGAGCTTTATTTGCTACAATATCAGCATCAACATAGGCTTTTTTAATATTTCCTTTCCATACTTCTCCGGAAATACCACCCATATCCGAACCTTTATCACCAACACCAGTAAGTTTTCCTACAAAAGCCACATTTTGTAATAAGCCACCAACATCCACTTTGTTTACAATACCAGCAATACCATCTTTACCAAGGATGCTACCAGTTACCTTAACATTTTCAACTGTGGCATTTTTAGCTACTCTTGATAGTGCTGAAATATTTTCAACCCAAGGCATATTAATATTAACATTACCTAAATTAATGTTATTAATTGTACCACCTTCGACATTATCAAATAACTGACGAGCCATATTGTGAATTGTATAATGTTTTCCATCGACACTTGTTAAAGTTCCGCTGAATTTACCAGGTACATATTGTTTATTTGGAGTTGGTACGTTAGCAGCATTAAGGTCTGCACCAAGTTTAAAAGTACCACTTGGGTTAGCTTTCATAGCTGTTACCAAGTCATTAAAACTATAATATACATCACCTTCGTGTGCTTTTTGTTTTTCAAAGTAATGAACATACTCTTCACTGAAAGTATCATCTGCTCTACGTTGAACTAAGTCTGGAGCTTTCGCTACAACTTTGTACAATGTTTTCCCATCAACAACAACTTCTTCAACAGAACTTACTGCAAGTCTTGTTGTCTTATTATCATGCGTTGTTACACGTAAATATAATGGAGCAACATCTGTTGGCTTTTCAGTTAATAAGCTCTTATCTGTTTCTTTTCCTTCAGCATCCACACTCATCAAACTTGTTTCTTTGATGTTCTTGATTTCAACTTTTTTGAGGTCTAACTGAATTTGTTTATCTTCTAATTTCTCAGTTTCTTCGCCTTCTCCACGATCATAAACCATCGTAGTAGATAGAGTGTATCCTTGATAATATTTCAATTTATCTAAAGTAGCGTTTAAATTATTTTCAGCTACCGTTACTTCTTTTACAAGTTGTCCATCTTTATCTTTCAACGCTAATTTGATTGATTTGATTTCTACTCCAGCTGGTTTATTTAATGTATAACTAGCTGTAGCGCTCTTCTTCAAGACATCTTTTTCAGTATTCGCCCATTGTAAGGTTGGTTTTTCTAAACCTTTTGTACCTTTTTTAATAATTTTATCTTGAGGTTGTAAGATAACTTTTTCTTCTACTGTTGGAGCATCGCTTGTTTTTTCTCCGCGAATTGTTTTATACGTTTCAGTAATTTGTTTCTTACCGTCTACACCTTCTTGAGCAACTTTAGTTGTTCCACGTTTTAAAGTATCATCCTCTTCTGTTTTTGTTTCAAAAGGAATGGCTTCTTCTCTTGTTTCAACTTTTGTTCCTTCAATTGGTTTTGTTCCTTTTTTAACTACTTTAGAAACGGCAGGAGTTTTCACTTCTGTAGTTGTAGAAACAACTTTATCTGTCTCTACACCTTCCACTGTTTCATAAGTTGTTTTCGTAACTTGAATTCCTTTAGAACCTGTACGTTCAACTACTTCTTCATCCACATATTTTGTGTCATCAGGAACTACTTCTGTTGTGAAATCTAATTCACTTTCAGTAGATTTCTCAACTGTACCAGTTGTTACTTTATATTCTGGATTGACTTCTTGTACTGGTGCTTGACCTTCTTGACCAGGTTCTTGTGTTCCTTTTGTTGAAATCGTCTCTTTATACTCTGGTAATTCAGCTTGCGTTAAAGCTTGGCCTTCCTTACCTTCTTCTTGGGTACCTTTCACTTCAACTGGAGCTTCTGGCAATTCGGGTTGTGTTAAGGCTTGACCTTCCTTACCTGCCTCTT
>CALHQV010000099.1 GCA_938038035.1 uncultured Gemella sp.
TGATTATGAAAAAAGTGCTTTAATCCGTGATAAAATAAGCATACGATAACTTATAGAAATGGAGATGCTTATGAAAAATAGAAATCAACACTTATTATTAAATGAGAGACAATGTGGCTTAAGTATGTATCTATTAGGATTAAGCATACTAGGGGAATTATCTGATAATTTTACAAAGGAGAGTAATTTCGTAGAAAATATAGTAGAAGATCAAGGTGAAAATATGCAACGTGATGCACATGACACTCAAAAGATAACGCTACTAAAATGTAATAAGAGCCATAGTGACAAAAATGACCTTGTTGATTACAAGAATAAAGTGATCTCGACTGTAGTAGGATTATTGTCGGTGTTTAATTAGTCAAATTTATCAAATTTGTAAGTTTTTGATGTGTTTTAGTATAAAAATGACGGGAAATTATCAAATTTGTAATATTATATTAGTTAGTTTTGTAATTATTGTAAAATAGTATTGTAGATAAGGAATTGAAAGAAAATATTGGGTGGAGGAAATTTATGACAAATAAATCAATTCATGGGAAGGTGTTTAAAGAATTACGACTTGAACGTGGAGTCAAATTAAAGGATGCAGCTGGAGAAGTGATTTCTGCGCAAACACTAAGAAGATTTGAAGCGGATGAGACGAGTGTTTCGCTTGTAGTGTTTGAAAAACTGCTTGGAAGTCTTGGGATAGGCTATATTGAATATTTAACAGAATTACTTCCTAGATTAGAATCTGATTATAAGGAATTGACAATTGATGTACTAAAATTTGCTAGAGTTGGTAATTATTCTGGTATGATGACGCATCTAGTTAGAAAGTTAAAAGATGATAAAATTACTTTATCTGAGAGATTATTTATTGCAGTTATGATTACGGGATATTCAGGGATACTTCCAGAAAAATTTAAAGAAAATAATAAGATTCTTTTAGAGTATTTCCAAGGGATTGAAATGCTAAGCTTGAACGAAAAAGCAGCGCTAAATGGGATAATTACCACTAGTAGTACAAAAGAGATACCGTTGGAATTTGTAAGAAGAACTATAACGGACAGTCTAAGTTATAATCCAGATGTTGAAGGGATAAACATAATATCTACAATTATCACATTTAGAGTATTACATAGTAGTATTGGCTTCTTACTAAGAAGTGGAAATTGTAATGAAGCTGAAGAAGTATGTAAAAAAGTAATTGAAATATTAGATTTAATAGATATTACATTAAGTCATATCAAACCAACATTTGCTGTTCATACATACATTTTGCTTGCTCAGATAAAACTTGCTCAAAATAAAGTTGAAGGTGTAGAGTTAGCAAATAAATGTATTAGACAAATTGATGCTTCAATCGATTTATATAATAGTACTAAAGAAATAAATAACAGAAAAGATTATGTTGACAGATTCTATGAATTAAACAAAACAGGAGTCGAATTTGATTTTTAAATGAATATTAAATATTTTAAGAGTTACGTTAGTAAGCGATTGGCTATTAACTAACTCTTTTTTATATGTTTTACCACATGTCACACTACTAAAAAATAAAGATTTATGCTAAAATTATATATGTTATAAATACATGGAAGAAATAAAGAGAAAGGAACTTTTGAGATGAAATATACTCCAATGATAGAACAATATCTGAAGATTAAAAAAGATTATCAGGACATGTTTTTATTTTACCGTCTTGGTGATTTTTATGAGATGTTCTTTGAGGATGCGACTAGAGCGTCAAAAATATTAGAAATAACCTTAACTGCTCGTGATGGAGGAGCTGAAGAAATTCCTATGTGTGGAGTTCCATTTCATTCATCAGCAACTTACATTGATACTTTAGTTAATAACGGGTATAAAGTAGCTATTTGTGAACAAGTTTCAGAACCTGGTCAAGGGAAAATCGTGGAGCGTAAAGTAGTTCAAGTAATTACACCAGGAACTTATATGAACTACAAAAACTACGATGAGAATAACTATCTAGGTAGTGCATATGTGAAGGATAATAACATTTACTTCGCATTTTGCGATATTATGACAGGGGATAGCCGTTGTACTGTACTAAAAACTATGGCTGACCTTCAAGATGAAATACTGAAAAATAATATTAAAGAAGTAATTAGCATAAAAGATCAAGAGTTGGATATTAGTGCTTATATTACTGAAGTTGAATTAACTAATGATATTATTAAGGAAAAAACAAGTAATATCGCTGATAGTAATCTTCGTGTTGCTTGTGATGTTCTTTTAGATTATATTGAAAAAACTCAAAATAAAGATATTTCAAGCCTTAAAGATTTTGAAGTATATTTCAAAGATAAGTTTGTTTATATGACGAACTACTCATTAAAAAACCTAGAAGTTACTCAAAACATGGCTAACGGTGGGAAGAAAGGTTCTCTTCTTAGTATTGTAGATAAAACATCAACAGCAGCGGGTTCAAGAAAACTTAAAAAATGGTTAGAAAATCCATTGCTAGACCTTAAAGAAATTAAAAAACGTCAGGAAATCGTAGAAGATTTTACTAAGCATTATTTTGAAAAAGCAGATGTGAAAACTAGTTTGAAAGAAGTATATGACCTTGAGAGAATCTCTACAAAGGTTTCTTATAATATTGTAAGTCCTAAGGAATTATTAAATCTGAAGAAAACATTGGCTCAAATACCGGAAATCAAGAAATTGTTATTAGGATTTGAATCTAATAAACTAAAAGATATCGCAGAGAATATAGATGAATTAACGGATTTATACGATTATCTTGAAGCGACAATCCATGAAGAAGCTGGGCAGACTGTTAAAGAAGGAAATGTAATTAAGTTAGGATTTAATGAAGAGTTAGATAGTTATAAGAATGCTAGTAAGAATGGAAATAGAATATTACTAGAAATTGAAGAACGTGAAAAAGAGAGAACTGGGGTTAAAAATCTAAAAGTTGGATACAATAAGATTTTCGGTTATTTTATCGAAGTATCTAAAGTAGGGCTTAAGACTATAGATCCAACAGAATTAGGTTATCATAGGAAACAAACACTTTCTAACTGTGAAAGATTCGTATCTGAAGAACTGAAAAAAGTTGAAGAACATATCGTGAATTCTAAAACGAAAATTGAAGAGTTAGAATTGCAATTATTCCAAGAAGTTAAGACGAAGATTCATAATTATATTGTAAGATTACAAAGAGTTGCGAATACTCTAAGTGATATTGATGTTTTTGTTTCACTATCTGATGTAGCAGAAGAATATGGTTACGTAAAACCTGAGTTCAATGATAATAATATTATCGATATTGTTGATGGTCGTCACCCGATTGTTGAAAGAAATGTGAGTGCTGATAGTTATATTAGTAATGATTGTAAAGTAGATAAAGAGAATAATATCTTGCTTATTACAGGACCTAATATGTCTGGTAAATCTACTTATATGAGACAGCTTGCTCTTATCGTGATTCTTGCTCAAATCGGATCTTTTGTTCCGGCGACTTCTGCGAATTTACCAATTTTTGATAAAATATTTACGAGAATAGGGGCGAGTGATGATCTTGCTGGTGGTAAATCGACGTTTATGGTTGAGATGATTGAGGCGAAGAATGCTTTAGTCGAATCTACTGCAAATTCATTATTAATTTTTGATGAGATAGGTCGTGGAACATCGACTTATGATGGTATCGCCTTAGCTCAATCTATATTAGAATACATTAATAATACAATTAAGTGTAAAACATTATTCTCAACTCACTATCATGAGCTTACAAAGTTAGAGAATATTACCCAGGGAATAAAAAATATCCATGTTTCTGCGAAAGAAGACCATGGAAAATTAATTTTCTTATATAAAATTAATGAAGGACCTATTGAGAAGAGTTATGGTATTCATGTAGCGCAGCTTGCCCATCTTCCAGAAGATGTTATCGTAGGTGCTAATAAGATCTTAAGAGAATTAGAAAGTGGAAATAAAGGTAGTGAGGACCTTGTTGATAATGCTAGATACAATAAAGTATTATTAAATGAAACTTCATCACAAGAGTCTGAAGAAAAGTTGAGAGAAAAAATACGTCAAGAACTTGAACAAGAATACAGCAGTCGAGTAGTTAAAGAGGATGTTGTAAAAGTAGATGAAGAGTCTTTAAGACAACAACTTCGTTCTGAATTAGAAAAAGAACTTAAAGAAGAGTTAGAGAAAACTATTAGAAAACAATTAAAAACTGAAGAGAAATCAAAGAAAAATTATGCAAAATTACAATTGGATTTCGATGGTGATAATGAGAAATTTGATGAAATCAAAAAGCAATTAGAGAGTGTCAACTTTTTAGAAACAACACCAATGCAGGCTTTCAATCTTCTTTACGAATTACAGAGAAAAATAAGTGAGGATGTGAAATAAATTAAATGGGAAAAATAAATATATTATCTGCAGAATTATCAAATAAAATAGCAGCGGGAGAAGTTGTCGAAAGACCTTCTTCTGTTGTCAAAGAGCTTGTAGAAAACTCTATCGATGCAGGAAGTACAAATATTAAAGTTATAATCAAGGAATTTGGTATTCAACAAATTAGAATTATTGACAATGGAAGTGGTATTTCTAATGATGATTTGGCACGTGCATTTTTACGTCATGCAACTAGTAAAATAAGTGCCGACTATGATTTATTTCACATAGAAACGCTAGGTTTTAGAGGTGAGGCGCTAGCGAGTATTTCATCTGTGAGTAAAGTAGTGATTAAGAGTTGTGCGGGAGAAGCGCAAGGAAAAATGCTAGTTCTTGAAGGCGGAAAAGTAGTTTCTGAGGAATATTACGCACCTATTAAAGGAACTGATTTAAGTGTAGAAAATTTATTTTACAATACACCGGCACGACTGAAATATCTGCGTAATCCACATACAGAACAAGCCAATATTACTAATATTATTCATAAGTTTGCCCTATCTTATCCTAATGTAGCTTTTGAACTGCATGTAGATGGTAAGATTACCTTTAAAACATACGGTGATGGTGATGTTCATAAGATTTTATCTAAGATTTATAATATGGGCGTTGCTAGAAATATGATTGAATTTAGTGGTAATAATGATGATTACAAAGTATTTGGTTATATCTCTGTACCAGAAGAGACGAGAGCTAGTAAGAATTATATAAATATTTTTATCAATGGTCGTTATATTAAAAACTATGGAATTCAAAATGCTATAATCGATGCTTATGGAACACTATTAATGATAAATAGGTATCCATTATGTGTTATTAATATAGAAATGGATCCTATTTTATTAGATGTTAACGTGCATCCAACTAAGCAAGAAGTGAGATTATCGAAAGAAGCGGAGTTAATACGTCTAATAAAAGAAGTTATCGCTGAAAGACTAAGTAATTATACATATATTCCACAAGGAATGAATAATGTTCTTACGAAAAAAGAAAAAGCGAAAATTGAAAAAATAAATTTCTTAGATGAACTAGATAATAAGTTTGGAGATGTAGAAGATAAGAATATTTTTTCAACTGAGCAAAGAGAAGTAGAGGGTAATGTTCAAGATGAAAATAGCTTTTCTGAGGATCCAAAGAGACTTGAAATAAGAACTGAGGATGAAAGTAGTTTTTCAGATAATCAAGAAGAATCTATTAGTTATGTTATTCAAGAAGATGAACTTCTTTTTGGAGGAGACTTGTTAACTAATTCTCGTGAAGAAAAAACTCCAGTACAAAGTAAAGAAAACACGTTTAATCAAAGAGGTAAAACTCAGAGAATTAAGAGTGATTTACCGGATTTAAGTTATAGTTCACATCCTCGTGATAATAGAAATAAGTTTGGTGATAAACCTACTAAAAAAGAAATCGAGAATTTTATGAATTTCTCTAAAAAAGAAGATAACTCGAATTATGATGATCAAACAGAAAAAGTAGTCTCTAATGTAGTAAAAGATGATAGTCACTTTAATGAAATCAAAGATGCGAAAATCGTTCAAGATGACGATACAAAAGTTAGAACACTACCAGATTTAAAAGTGTTGGCACAAATCTTTAAAACTTATATCTTATCAGAAGCTGATAATAAGCTATTTCTAATAGATCAACACGCAGCTGCAGAAAGATATAATTATGAGAAATTACAACGCGAATTTATTGAAAGAAAGAATTATAAAAAACAGATGTTAATACCGCTTATGTTTGATTTTTCTGTAGAAGAAGCGGCTGAAGTTCGTAATAATTTAGAAAAATTTGAAGAGCTTGGTATTGTATTTGAGGAGTTTGGAGATAACTCTTATGTTGTTCGTGAATTTCCAGGTTGGATAGAAGAAGACGAAGAGCAAATGATAAAAATTATTGTTGAGAAGGTTCTTAGAAACAACAATATAACTTTCAACGAATTAAGAAATGATGCAATTGCTATGGCAAGCTGTAAAATGTCTATAAAAGCAAATCAAGTTCTTACAGATGTTGAGATGAATAAGGTTATTAGTGATCTTTATGAATGTAAGAATCCATTTACGTGTCCACATGGACGTCCGATAATTACAAAAATGGAGAAAAAAGATTTAGAAAAAATGTTTAAGCGTATAGTGTAGGAGGTAAGATGGAAAAAATACCTTTAATAGCGATAGTAGGACCTACTGCAGTTGGGAAAACGTCACTTAGTATAGAACTTGCAAAAGAGTTCGACTGTGAAATAATTTCAATAGATAGTGTTCAAATTTATAAAAAATTTGATATAGGTTCTGCAAAGGTGAAAAAAGAAGAAATGGATGGGGTAGTTCATCATCTAATAGACGAACTAGAACCTACTGATACTTGTTCTGTCTATGATTTTCAAAAACTTGCACGTAAGAAAATTGAAGAAATACACGCTCGAGGGAAGATGCCATTATTAATTGGTGGAACTGGATTTTATATGAATGCTGTTCTAAATAATTATGAGTTTACTGATTTAGAGGAAAAAACTTATGATATTGATGTCGATATGGCAAGAGAATATCTAAAAGAGAACTATCCAGACACATATAATACAATTGACCTAGAAAATCATCGTCGCGTAATTAATGCATATAATTATGTGATGAATGAAAAGAAATCTGTAACTACAAACAACAATGGGGATACTATTCTAGATTGTTATAATCCATTTTTAATAGTTCTTAATACTGATAGAGAAGCTCTATATAATCGTATTAATATGAGAGTTGAACTGATGTTTGAAGAAGGGCTTGAGCAGGAAGTTAAAGAAATTATAGAAGAATATGGTCTAGAACTGCAAGCTCTAGGAGCAATAGGGTACAAGGAAATGATTCCGTATCTTAATGGTAATGTTTCTAAAGAAGATACTATTGCAGCTATTTCTCAGAATTCACGTCGTTATGCAAAACGTCAATTAACATGGTTTAGAAATAAAATGGATGGAAATTGGTATGATACTGCCAATAAGGAATTATTGGCAGATGTAATAAAAGACATCAAAGAAAAAATTAATTAAAGATTATACTGAAAAACAGTGGGGTAAACCAACTACGGAACTTCCAGCCTTTATCATTCGCCGTTTGCCAGTACGCCTGACCTATGATAACAATTATTTTAATGATACCTATCAAGGGATTCCAATTGGTGGCTACACTTAAATAGTTGAAAAAATGTTGGATCATGAAAATATTGATGTTGAAACAAATGTTGATTTTTTTGCCAATAAAGAGCAATATATGAAGGACTTCCCTAAGATTGTCTTTACCGGTATGATTGATGAATTCTTCGACTATAAGTTGGGTGAACTAGAGTATCGTAGTCTTCGTTTTGAAAATGAGACCTTAGATATGGAGAATTACCAAGGAAATGCAGTTGTCAACTATACAGATGCAGATACTCCTTATACCCGTATTATTGAACCCAAACATTTTGAGTTTGGAAATCAAGCCAAGACGATTATTACTAAAGAACATTCTAAAACATGGGAAAAAGGTGATGAGCCGTATTATCCAGTAAATAATGATCGTAATAATCATTTATATAAATCATATAAAAAATTGGCTGATGAGCAAGGGAAGGTTATCTTTGGTGGTCGTTTAGGACACTATCGTTATTACGATATGCAC
>CALHQV010000100.1 GCA_938038035.1 uncultured Gemella sp.
TTTTTATTTTTTTAAGAGTTATCAGATAATTATTAAAATAAAAAAGAAAACGAATTCAATTTTATTCTTGAATTCGTCTTTTATTATTATACATGTAACCACAGTAATTGTATTACGAATAGTATAGCAAAGATATACATTAACGGGTGAATATCTTTCCATTGTTTTTTAGATAATTTTAATACTACATAAAAGATAAATCCAAATGCAATACCATCATTAATTGAACCTGTAAGTGGAATACCTACAATTGTTACGAATGCTGGGAAAGCTTCTGTGATATCAGACCAATCGATCTTAGCAATGCTTTCCATCATGAATGATCCAATGATGATTAATGCTGGTGAAGTAATCGCTGGAACTGAAGCTAAGCTACTTGCAAGTGGGAATAAGAAAATTGAGATTACAACCAAGAAACTTGTTGTTAAAGCTGTAAGACCTGTACGTCCTCCGTTAGCAACCCCTGCAGAAGATTCAATATAAGCTGAAGTTGGAGTAGTTCCGAACATAGATCCTGCTAATGAAGCAAATGAGTCAGCTAATAAAGCTTCTTTTGCTCTTTCCATTTTACCATTTTTTACTAATCCTGCTTGCGTAGTTACGGCAACCATTGTACCTGTTGTATCAAATAATGTTACCATTAAGAATGTAAATACTATTCCGTATAATCCTAATTGTAAGGCATTAATACTTTCACTAACCGGATTATATAACAAGCTTAAATCCATGTGAGGAATACCAAACACCTTTTCTACTTTCAACATTCCTGTAAAGTATGAAATAATAGCAACTACTGCCATTCCAATGAAAATAGCACCTTTTACTTCTAAAGCTAATAGAACAAGGATAATAAAGATACCTAAGATTGTCATATAAGCTACTGGATTTTTTAAATCCCCTAATGAAAGAATTGTATGCGGATTTGCAACAATAAGCGCAGAGTTTTTAAGCCCTAAGAATGCGATAAATAACCCAATTGCTGCTGAAATTCCGTGTCTTAAGTTATTAGGGATTGAATCAATTAAACTTTCACGGAATTTTGTTGCTGATAGAATTACAAAAATAACTGCTCCTAAAAAACACGTTGCTAATAAAGTTTTATAGTTATAACCTGATGTTGCAGCCAATGTTGCAAAATATGAGTTTATACCCATACCAGGTGCAACTACTATTGGATAGTTCGCTGCTAATGCCATAATTAAAGTACCAACTAAAATCGCGATTATTGTCGCTGTAAATACTCTATCTAACGGGATACCTGCTGCTGACAATACAGCTGGATTTACTACTAAAATATAACTCATAGAGAAAAATGTAATCAAACCAGAAACTACTTCAGTTCTAGTATTAGTATTATTCTCTTTTAATTTAAAAAGACGTTCTAACATAAATAGAAAAATTCTCCTTATTTTTTATTAATGCTTAAGCACATAAATTATAATATACGTTTCGTCTCTAAAAGTCAAGAATTTTTTATTTTTAAAGTTCATATTTTCCATAGATATTTAATCTT
>CALHQV010000101.1 GCA_938038035.1 uncultured Gemella sp.
ATAAAATATATTTATATACACATAGTTTCATTTTTAAATATCATAGGAGGTGTGAAATGAAAGAAGTTTTTATTAATAGTGAGTATATTACATTAGCTCAATTCTTAAAATTAGAAGGATTTATAGGTTCTGGTGGAGAAGCTAAATATTTCTTACAAGAAGTAGAAGTTGAGCTTAATGGAGAACTAGAAAATAGACGAGGGAAAAAATTATATTCAAATGATGTAATAAAATTAGAAGGAAACGAATTTATAATAATTAATGAAAATTAAAAGTTTAAAATTACTGTACTTTCGAAATTATTTATCTACGAATATAGATGCACATCCCTCGCTTAATGTTTTAGTAGGAAACAATGCGAATGGAAAAACTAATATTATAGAGTCTATTTTTTGTTTGGCACTTGGAAAAAGTTACAGAACAAAGAGTGATAGTGAGTGTATTATGTTTGGAGAAACAGCGACAGCAATGTCTTGTATAGTAAATAAAAATGATAAAGATCTAGACATAATGTTAGGAATTAATAATAAAGGTAAAAGTGCAAAGATTGCTGGAATAAAGAAAACGAAGCTAACTGATTTTGTTGGTGAACTAAATGTTGTTCTTTTCTCCCCAGAAGACTTGCAGATTGTTAAAGGTTCTCCAGCGTTACGCAGAGAATTTATGAATAGGGAATTTTATCAGTTTTCACGTATTTATCATAAATACTACTTAATGTATCAACATCTTTTAAAACAACGTAATTCATATTTGAAAGATATGAGAAAGAATCCTAAAGATGAAATGTCTCTAGCGTATCTAGAAACCCTTACATCCCAACTTGCGAAAGTTGCTCTATACATTACAAAAGAGAGAG
This sequence comes from uncultured Gemella sp., assembly GCA_938038035.1. Taxonomy (GTDB): domain Bacteria; phylum Bacillota; class Bacilli; order Staphylococcales; family Gemellaceae; genus Gemella. The sequence goes on from CALHQV010000101.1 coordinate 857, forward strand.
TGTCATTTGTTCAAGATATTTCTAAGTTAACATATAAAAATATGTTGAATATATCTAATGGACAAGAAACTTTAAAAATTAAATATAAAAGCTCAGTTTTAGATGCATTGAATATTACAGAGATAAGCGATGATTCTTTTACTGAAGAGAACTTGACGAAAGTCATGATGAAGAGATCTTTTGATGATATTATGCGAGGCAGTACAAAAATTGGACCACAGCATGATGACTTAGAATTTTATATAAATGATCTTGATGCTAAAATGTATGCCTCTCAAGGTCAACAAAGAAGTATAGTATTATCACTTAAACTTGCTGAAATAAACTACCTAAAAGAAAAAACAGGAACATATCCTGTATTACTATTAGATGATGTACTGAGCGAGTTAGATAAAAATAGACAACTAAAATTATTAGATGCAATTAATGAAAATGTACAAACATTCATTACGACACCTTCAATATCAGATATTAAAGAAGATTTATTAAAAAAGGCTAAAGTTTTCAAAATAGAAAATGGAAACATTAGTGAAATAGTCTAGAAAATTTATTTATAAATTTACTAAAATGAAAGGAAAAATCATGGTAGAAAATAAAAAAACACAAGAATATAATGCCGATCAGATTCAGGTCCTTGAAGGATTAGAAGCTGTTAGGGTAAGACCAGGTATGTATATCGGTTCTACATCTAGTAAAGGTCTACACCACCTTGTTTGGGAAATAGTAGATAACTCAATAGATGAAGCCTTAGCTGGATATTGTAATACAATAACAGTAGCAATTGAAGAAGGAAATTGGATAAGAGTAGAGGATAACGGTCGTGGGATTCCTGTAGATATTCAAGAACAAACAGGTAAACCTGCACTTGAAGTTATCCTTACAGTACTACATGCCGGTGGTAAATTTGGAGGCGGCGGATATAAAGTATCTGGTGGTCTTCATGGGGTTGGAGCCAGTGTAGTTAATGCATTGTCAACTAACTTAGAAGCCTCTGTTCATCGTGATGGAAAAATTTACAGTATGAAATTTGAACGAGGAGATGTAGTTCAAGGGATTACTGTAGTTGGAGAAACTGATAGAACAGGAACAACTATTCGTTTTAAAGCAGATCCAGAAATCTTCCAAGAAACAACAGTATATGAATACGATATTTTAAGAACACGTATTAGAGAACTTGCTTTCTTAAACAAAGGAATAACAATTATTCTTAAAGATGAAAGAGCAGGACAAGAAAAAGAAGAAACTTTCTGTTATGAAGGTGGGTTATTAGAATATGTAGAGATGTTAAATGAGAATAAAGATGCTTTACATGAAGCTATCTATGTTCACGGTGAGATGGATGGTAAAGAAGTAGAAATCTCAATGCAATATAACACAGGATATTCAAATAATGTCTTAAGTTATGCTAATAATATTAATACTCATGAGGGTGGTACTCACGAAAGTGGATTTAAAACCGCACTTACAAGAATAATTAACTCTTATGGTAAGAAAAATAAACTTATTAAAGATAAAGAATCTTTAACGGGTGATGATGTTCGAGAAGGGCTTGTTGCGATTATCTCTATTAAACACCCAAATCCACAGTTCGAAGGACAAACAAAAACTAAATTAGGTAACTCAGAAATGAGTACTATTACTAACAAGCTGTTCTCTGAAGAATTTGATAGATTCTTATTAGAAAATCCAAAAACAGCGAAAATAATTGTTGAAAAAGGTCTTCAAGCATCACGTGCTAGAATAGCAGCGAAGAAAGCTCGTGAATCTACACGTCGTAAAAATGCATTAGAATTCACTAATTTACCAGGAAAACTTGCAGATTGTTCAAGTAAAGATGCAGCTGAATGTGAATTATTCCTAGTCGAAGGGGACTCTGCGGGAGGAAGTGCAAAACTTGGACGTAATAGTAAATTCCAAGCTATTTTACCTCTTAAAGGTAAAATTCTGAACGTAGAGAAAGTAAGAATTGATAAAGTACTAGCTAACGATGAAGTTCGTTCGTTAATTACAGCTATTGGTATGGGTATTGGTGAAACATTAAACATCGATAAACTTCGTTATCACAAAATCGTTATTATGACCGATGCCGATGTCGATGGAAGTCACATTAGAACATTATTATTAACATTCTTCTTCAGATATATGAGAGAATTAATCGATGCAGGATATGTGTATATCGCTAGACCACCTCTATATGGATTAAAAGTAGGTAAGAAAGAATTCTACTGTCATACAGAAGAAGAACTGAAACAAAATATTGAAGAGTATGCTGGAGATAAAAAATATACTGTTCAACGATACAAAGGTCTTGGAGAAATGAATGCAGAAGAACTATGGGATACAACAATGGATCCAGATCACCGTTTAATGTACCAAGTAAGTGTTGATGATGCTCAAAGAGCAGACGCTGCATTTGATACATTAATGGGTGAAAAAGTAGAACCAAGACGTAAATTTATCGAAGATAATGCGCTAAATGTTATAAACTTAGACATTTAGAAAGAAAGGATAGAACATGGAAGATAATAAAAATAATATTACCTTAAGAAACATAACGACTGAAATTGAAAATTCATTTTTAGATTATTCAATGAGTGTTATTGTATCACGTGCATTACCAGATGTACGTGACGGGTTAAAACCAGTTCATAGAAGAATACTTTATGCTTTTAATGATTTAGGGTTAACATATGATAAACCCTACAAAAAAAGTGCCTTCGTTGTAGGGGAAGTAATGGCGAAGTATCACCCTCATGGTGACTTTGCAACATATGGAACAATTGTACGTTTAGCACAAGATTTCAACAGTAGATATCCTTTAGTTGATGGTCAAGGGAACTTCGGTTCTATTGATGGAGATGGTGCAGCTGCGATGCGTTATACTGAGGCTAGAATGAGTAAAATAGCTTCTGAGTTATTACGTGATATTAACAAAGATACTGTTGATATGCAAGATAACTATGATGGAACTAAACAAGAACCAAAAGTATTACCTGCAAGAATTCCTAACTTATTAGTTAACGGAAGTAGTGGTATTGCCGTTGGTATGGCGACTAATATTCCACCTCATAACTTAGGTGAGGTTATTGATGGGGTAATCGCATTAGCTGATAACTCTGAAATAACAATTGCTGAATTAATGTCTAAAATTAAAGGACCCGACTTCCCAACAGGATCATTTTTATTAGGGCGTAGTGGAATAGTTAAAGCATATACAACAGGACGTGGTTCTGTAATTATGCGTGGTAAAACTGAAATCGAGCAAATGAAAAATGGTAAGGAAAGAATCGTTATTACAGAAATTCCTTATCAAGTAAACAAAGCGAAATTAGTTGAAAAAATTGCTGAACTAGCTCGTGATAAGAAAATTGAAGGTGTTACAGACCTTCGTGATGAAAGTAACTTAAAAGGTATTAGAATCGTAATTGAATTACGTCGAGATGTTAATAGTAATGTAATTTTAAATAATTTATACAAATTAACACCATTACAAAGTTCTTTCGGTGTTAATATGATTGCTCTTGTAAATGGAGTACCTAAGTTATTAAATCTTAAAGAAGTACTTTACTACTACTTAGAGCACCAAAAAGAAGTAGTAGTTAGAAGAACTAAATTCGATCTTAAAAAAGCACAAGCCCGCGCCCACATATTAGAAGGTTTACGAATTGCTTTAGATAATATCGATAGAATTATTAGCTTAATTCGTGGTTCTCAAACTGCAGAAGAAGCTAAAGCTGGATTAATTGATCAATTTGGATTAACTGAAATTCAAGCACAAGCTATCTTAGATATGCGTTTGCAAAGACTTACAGGTTTAGAACGTGATAAAATTGAAGAAGAATATAGTAAACTTATGGAACTTATCGCTGACTTAGAAGATATTCTAGCTAAACCGGAACGTGTAATTCAAATCGTTAAAGATGAGTTATTAGAAGTTAAAGAAAAATTCGGAGACAAACGTCGTAGTGTAATTATTGAAGGGCAAGTAGATCAAATCGAGAATGAAGATTTAATTGAAAAAGAACAAATTATAATTACTCTATCTCATAACCAATACATTAAACGTCTTGCTGCAAGTACTTATAAATCACAAGGTCGCGGTGGACGTGGAGTAAATGGTATGACTACAAATGATGAGGATAACGTGGCTTACATGCTAAGTTGTTCAACACACGATCATATCCTATTCTTTACTGATAAAGGTAAGGTTTATACTCTTAAAGGTTATGAAATTAACCAAATGAGTCGCCAATCTAAAGGTATACCTATTATTAACTTATTAGAAATTGAAAAAGAAGAAAAAGTAAACTCTATTATCGCTATTTCTGATTTACAAGAAGAAGGAACAAACTTAATCTTCTCAACTAAATACGGTATCATTAAGAAATCTAAATTAGGAGATTACGCAAGTATTCTTAAGAAAGGTAAGATCGCCCTTAAACTTGATGAAGATGATGCGTTAATTGATGTTCAAAGAATTACAGATGATCAAGATATTATGATCGTTACAGCAAATGGACAAGCAATCAGAATTAATGCTGAAAAAGTTCGTACAATGGGACGTGTGAGTCGTGGTGTTAAAGGTATTACACTTTCTCCAGATGACTACGTAGTAGGTATGGAAGTAGTTGATGAATCTAAGAAAATTTTAACAGTAACAGAAAATGGTATTGGTAAAATTTCTAAATCTACGGAATTCAATGTAATTAACCGTGGAGGAAAAGGTGTTAAAGTAGCAAAAGTTACGAAGAAAACAGGTAAGATTGTAGCGGTTAAATCAATCGCAGGAAATGAAGACTTAATGATAATGACTGATCAAGGAATTATTATTAGAATAGATGTTTCAACAATCAGTACATTAGGAAGAACAGCGACTGGAGTTAAAGTTATTAACCTAGTTGATGATCAAAAAGTAGCGACAGTAACTTTAGCGGCTAAAGAAGAAAGCTACGAAGAAGAATAGGAATAATTAGATAAAAAATAAGGATAACTTTATGAGTAGTATTATACTATTTATAAAGTTTCCTTTTTTTTTATTATGAAAATAAAGTATTAAATAATAGTATTTTCAAAATTA
>CALHQV010000102.1 GCA_938038035.1 uncultured Gemella sp.
ATGTGGGAATAGTCTACACAGATTCTCCTTTTATTATTTCAATCTTTACCAAAAATTCTGATTATGATACTATTTCTAAAATTGCTAAGGATGTCTATGAGGTCCTAAAATGAGAGACCACGATTTTTTAAATCATTTCCTAGAGAAAGGTTATTTTAAAGATCATTCAAGAGTTGTGCTGGCTTTGTCTGGTGGATTGGATTCGATGTTTCTCTTTCGTCTTCTTTCAACCTATCAAAAAGAACTTGGGATTGAATTATTTTTAGCTCATGTCAATCATAAACAAAGACTAGAGTCAGATAATGAAGAAAATGTATTAAGAAAACTAGCGGAACAAGCTGGAGTTCCAATTTATGTAGCTTGTTTTACTGGGGAATTTTCCGAAGTAAATGCTCGTCAATTTCGCTATGATTTTTTTAGAAAAGTGATGAAGAAGACTTTATCTACAGCTCTTGTAACAGCTCATCATGCAGATGATCAGGTTGAGACGATTTTTATGCGCTTGATAAGAGGAGTCAGATTACAACATTTATCAGCTATTAAGGAAAGACAAGAGTTTGATAAAGGAGAATTGATTCGTCCTTTACTAGCTTTTTATAAGAAAGATTTTCCTAAAATTGAGCATTTTGAGGATGTCACAAATCAGGGAAACCACTACTTTCGCAATCGTATTCGGAACCTCTATCTACCACAGTTAGAAAAAGAAAATATTCAGGTAAAAAAAGCATTTTTAGAGTTCGGAAAAGAGGTTTCTGATTATAAGAGTGCTCTGAATGAATTATCTCAAACAGTCAATGTGGAAGATTTAACTCAGTTTTTATCTTTTTCTGAAGCAACACAACGAGTTTTACTGCAAAAGTACCTTAGTCGTTTTCCAGATTTAAATGTAACAAGAGAACAATTTCAAGAAATCCACCATATTTTAAAAAACAAGAGTCAATATCGTCATCGTGTAAAAAATGGTTATGAACTTATAAAAGAATATCAGCACTTTCGAATTTGTAAAATCAGACCAAAGTCTGATGAAAAAAGTAGTGAGTGTGTGTTAAACTATCAAAATCAAGTTTATTATGATGGTTATCTCTTTTCATTTGGAATTCCTCTAAGAGGAGAAGATGTTCAACAGATAAATGTTTCCCGTGAAACATCATTGATTTTGCGACATCGAAAGCCAGGTGATTATTTGATAAAAAATGGTTACCGAAAAAAAGTAAGACGACTTTTTATTGATTTAAAAATTCCTACAGAAAAACGAAAAAATGCGATTATTGTTGAGCAATTTGGACAAATTTATTCAATTTTAGGAATCGAACTCAGTGATTTGAGTATAAAAATGAAAAATGATATAATGAACACTGTACTTTATATAGAAAAAATAGATAGGTAAAATCATGTTAGAACAAGATATCAAGAAGATTTTGATTTCACAAGATGAAATTACAGAAGCAGCTAAGAAGTTAGGTGCTCAATTGACAAAAGATTACGAAGGTAAGAATCCGATTTTAGTTGGAATTTTAAAAGGATCTATTCCTTTTATGGCAGAATTAGTCAAATATATCGACACTCACCTTGAAATGGATTTTATGATGGTTTCTAGTTATCATGGTGGAACTGTAAGTAGTGGTGTCATCAATATCAAACAAGATGTAACTCAAGATGTTAAAGGTAGACACATTGTCTTTGTAGAAGATATTATTGATACCGGTCAGACTTTAAAAAGTTTGAGAGATATGTTTACTGCTAGAGAAGCAGCATCTGTTAAGATTGTTACGATGCTGGATAAACCAGAAGGTCGTACTGTAGAAATCGAAGCAGATTATACATGTTTTACAATTCCAAATGAATTCGTTGTAGGCTATGGTTTAGACTATAATGAAAACTATCGTAACCTTCCTTATGTAGGTGTATTGAAAGAGGAAGTTTACTCAAAATAGAAGGGTAAGTTGTTGAATGCAAAAACAAAATAATGGTTTTATAAAAAATCCATTTCTATATTTGTTGATGATTTTCTTGTTAGTGACAGGATTTCAGTACTTTTTCGCTGGAAGAGCTGCTGGTCATAGCCAACAAATTAAATACTCAGAATTGGTACAAGAAATCACTAATGATAATGTAAAAGAAATAACCTATCAGCCAAGTGGTAGTGTTATTGAAGTGTCTGGTGTTTATAAAACTGCTAAAACAGAAAAACCGGAAACAGGTATTCAGTTTTTCACACCTTCTGCAACAAAAGTAGAGAAATTTACAAGTATTATTCTTCCATCGGATACTACTATAGCAGATTTGCAGAAACTGGCAGGTGAACACCAAACACAAGTTGAAGTTAAGCATGAGAGCTCAAGTGGTATGTGGATTAACATCCTAGTTTCAGTAGTACCATTTGCCATTTTATTCTTCTTCCTGTTTTCTATGATGGGAAATATGGGCGGAAATAGCGGACGTAATCCGATGAGTTTTGGACGTAGTAAAGCTAAAGCTGCTAATAAAGAAGATATCAAAGTACGCTTTTCAGATGTAGCAGGAGCTGAGGAAGAAAAACAAGAACTTGTTGAAGTTGTTGAATTTTTGAAAGATCCAAAACGCTTTACAAAATTAGGTGCTCGTATACCAGCTGGTGTTCTCTTAGAAGGACCTCCAGGAACTGGTAAAACACTACTTGCTAAAGCAGTTGCAGGAGAAGCTGGCGTACCATTCTTTAGTATTTCAGGTTCTGACTTTGTAGAAATGTTTGTCGGAGTTGGAG
>CALHQV010000103.1 GCA_938038035.1 uncultured Gemella sp.
ACAATTTTTATCAATGTTTTATAACTAACATTTTACTAATTTTTCTTTTTTTATATCATTATTTTTCACAAATATATTGTAATTAACGTATATCTTAGTATAAATTTTCATCATATCATTATATTTTGTTAATTATACTCATCTCAGCTTATTTATAAAACTCTGCTTTTAATATCAATTTTTAATTCATATCCCTCTAACACATTTATAATTCATAAAAAAAGAATCATGAGATTTTCACTCACGATTCCTTTTAATTTTTAAATATTGAACCAGATTATATGTTATTTCTATACTATTTTAATTTACTGTTCTTATATGAGAATGCAAAGTACACGATTAAACCTACAATAACCCAAACAACAAAGATTATCCATGTTGTTAATGTAACACTGTATAGTAATGCTCCAAATAAAACGATAGAGATAATTGGTAATACTGGCATTCCAGGTACTTTAAATCCACGTTTTAAGTCTGGGAATTTTTTGTAGAATACTATGGTTGTATAGCTTACTAATGCGAAAGCAATAATTGATGCTACATTAGCAAGATCCGCTAGTTTTCCTAATGGTAAGAATCCTGCTAAAAACGCTGTTAAGATTCCTAATCCCCATGTTAATGTACTTGGTACTTTATTTTGATTAACTTTAGTTAATTTTTCCGGTAATAATCCATCACGTGCAATCGTATATGTAATACGGATCCCTGCATATATGAATGATAGTATACCAGCCATAAGACCAATTACTGCTCCAAGAGATACGATACCTGCTACTTTATTTTGGCCTACTTCTTCTAGCACAAACGCTAAGGCATCTCCTGTTCCAAGTCTATTATATTGAACAACTCCAGTAAGTATTAAACATACTAGAATATAGAATGCTGTACAAACTAGCATTGTAATAATAATAGCTTTTGGTAGAGCTTTTTCTGGATTGATTGTTTCTTCAGCTGAAGTAGAAATCGCATCAAATCCTAGATACGCGAAGAATACAGTAGTCGCTGCTAACATAACTCCTGAAAAACCTGATGGTGCGAAGTTATTTGTCCAGTTAGTTGGTTCCACATAAAATACACCAACTACGATGAACAGAACAACAATCCCTACTTTTGCAGCTACCATAAGGTTGTTTACAAGTTTACTACTTGAAGTACCTTTTGATAAGATGAAAGTAATTAATAATACAATAATTATTGCTGGAATATTACCATATCCACCAGCTGCTGGTAATGTATAAAATTCTTTAGGAATTTCTATACCTAAACCTGCTAATAGACGTGAGAAGTAACTTGACCAACCATTTGCTACTGTTGCGGCGGTAAGAACATATCCACCTATTAATACCCAACCTATCGCATACGCTACAATTTCACCAACTGATACATATAAATAAGTATATGTACTACCACTTGAAGGAATTGTAGAAGCAAGTTCAGCATAACATAACGCTGCTAAACAACAAGCTAACCCTGCAATTAGGAAAGAAAATACAACTGCTGGTCCTGCTTCAGCTGAAGCCTTACCAGTTAATACTAAGATACCTGATCCAATAATAGCCCCTATACCGAATAGAACTAAATCCATAGTCTTCATCGTGGGATTTAACGTCTTATTTCTTGACTCTGCTAATATAGAGTCAATTGATTTTTTTCTAAAAACGTTCATAATATCCTCCTATTTTAAAATAAATATTATTCACTAATAATATTGTTTATTAATTATACCATAATT
>CALHQV010000104.1 GCA_938038035.1 uncultured Gemella sp.
GGTTTATTGATATCTAAATTCGCTTTATAAAAGCTTTTTAGATATCTAATAAACTTTGCGGGGGTGACTCGACAAAATCGATTTCTCTGAAATCACGATTTCTGAGTCACTCCCGTTTATCTTACTAAAAAACCAAAAAATTACTCGTTATAATATTTTAATATACCAAGGTAATATTGAACCCCTACTTTTAGTATTTTTTCATCGAAGTTGAAAGTTGGTGTATGCAGTCCAGAAACATAGTTTTTCTCTTCGTTTCTTAAACCTAAAAAGCTATAGTTTATAGGAGAAAGTCTACTAAAGAATGAAAAATCTTCCCCATATAGATAAGCTTCCTCTAACTCAATATAGTCGATACTTTCTTTTTCTATAACTTCTCTAATTACTTGATAAGGAACTTTATCATTGATTACCGCAGGATATCCTTCAGCAAAGTCAACTCGAATACTTGCACCAGTAAGATGCTCAAGTCCTACACGCGTATTTTCAATTGCAGCTTTGATTGTCGCTAAATCTTCCATACTGTATGTTCTAATCGTCCCTTCCAGATATGCATTCTCAGCAACGACATTCATCGCATCCCCACCGTACATTTTACCGATATGAATAATGTTAGTGTTACGTGCTTTAGTATGTAACGCATTAAGTTTCAACATCTCTTGGAAGAACATTGTAGCCGTATTAAGCGCATCGATTCCAGTATTTTTCAAACCAACATGTGCTGCACGACCTTTAATATAAATTCTATATTCATTAGCACTAGCCATGATTTCTTTTGATTTAGAAACTATATGCCCCTCAGGATAATCTGGATTCATATGCAGGGCATAACTTGCTAAAATATTATAATGTGAAAAATCAAAATCATTGATTAATAAATTTCCACCGCCGAAAGTTTCTTCAGCAGGTTGAAATACAAAAATACTATTTACCTTCGTAGCATTATTTTTGTAATAATCAGCTGCTTCAATAACACTTCCTAAAAGCATAGTCGTGTGACCATCGTGACCACATGCATGCATTACTCCATCATTTTTTGATTTAAAATCAACATCATTTTCCTCTGTAATTGGCAATGCATCAATATCAGCTCTAAATAAAATCGTATCTTTAGTTTCTACGCTTGCTTTAAAAATTACTACCAACCCTGTCTCAAGAGTTTCTTGATATTCTATACCATATTCTTTTAAGATACTAGCAATAAATTCTTTAGTTTTATGCTCTTCCAAAGATAACTCTGGATTTTGGTGCAGATGTCTACGCCATGATGTTAAATTCTCTTCAGTAATTACTTTCATCTTCTCTTCCTACTTTATTATAAGTTTCTTAATTCTGCAATAATATCTACTTTTTCTTCTGCAACTTCACTACGTGTTTTAATTACTCGTGCAGGTACTCCCGCTACAACATCACCACTAGCTACATCTTTTGTTACTACACTTCCAGCTGCAACAACGGCATTGTCACCAATTTGAACACCTTCTAACACTACCGCATTAGCACCGATAAGAACATTATTACCTACACGTACTGGTGTAGCATTAGCTGGTTCGATAACTCCTGATAATACAGATCCAGCACCAACGTGAGAGTTTTCTCCAACTTCTGCACGTCCACCTAAAATAGCATTCATATCGATCATAGTGTTTTTACCAATCTTAGCTCCGATATTAATAACAGCACCCATCATGATAACCGCATTATCCCCAATAATAACATGTTCACGAATTGAACAACCTGGCTCGATACGAGCGTTAAACTGAGTTAAATCAATCATCGGCACACCGCTATTACGGCGATCATTTTCTACTCGGTGATTTACTACCACAGCTTTGTTAGCTTCGTAAAATTCCACCCAATCAGCGAAATCTGCAAAAATAACTCTTGAGTTTCCTTCACCATACACTTCTAATGTTTCTGGAAATTCTACTTCAGCGTTAAAATTAACGTAAACTTTTACCGGTGTTTTCTTTTTAGATGTTGCTATAAATTTAATAATCTCTTCTGTTGATTTCATTTCTTTCTCCTATTATCTATATGATTTTTTTCTATTTTATATTTAATTTTTACATATGTCAATCTAACTTTATTATAGTATTTCTATCATTTATAATTTAAATGGCAATACCGAACCACTACAGGAAGTAACTCGACAAAATCTTGATTCTTCGAAATCACAATTTTTGAGTAACACCCACATGGAGACGACTCAAAATATTATTTTCGTAAAATCACTTGAGTCGCTCCAAACTTTATTATCTTACACTAACCTTATTATTCTCTACTAACTTTATTATTTTATACCTAGTACATCTTTCATAGAATATAATCTAGGTTCTTCTACACTGTTAAGCCACTTTGCTGCTGTAACAGATCCTTTTGCAAACATCTTTTTACTTAGAGCTGTATGTTTAATTTCAATTACCTCATCCTCACCAGCAAAAATCACTTCATGCTCACCTACTATAGTTCCACCACGAACTGCATGAATTCCAATCTCTTTTTCTTGGCGTTTCATATCTCCGTGACGACCATAAACTCTGTTATAGTCTTCTACATCTTTAACCGCATCAACTAACATTTTTGCAGTGCCACTAGGAGCATCTACTTTTTTATTATGATGTTTTTCAATAACTTCGATATCATATCCTAGTAACAGTTCACTAGCTTTTTTCACTAACTCTACTAAGACATTTACTCCTAAACTGTAATTCCCAGCATAAACTACCCCTACTTGTGTAGCTAGGTCATCGATTAATTCTAATTCTTCTGTAGTATGACCAGTTGTCGCAATAACGACTTTCGTTGCTGTACGTTTAGCATACTCCACTAAAGATGCAGTACCTGCATGATGAGAAAAATCAATAATTACATCAGCCACCTTTTCTAAACCTTCATATGAAGTATAAGTTGGAAATTTCTCCTCTAATAATTCGCGACCTACACCTGCAACGATTTCTAAATCAGTACTATCTTGAATATAGTTTTTTAGAACTTGTCCCATAGTTCCATTATAACCACTTAATAAAACTCTCATTTTTATTCTCCTTGTAATGAACTAAGTCTTGCGATTTCTTGCTCTAATCTTGTCGCTAATGTTGGTGCTACATGAGTCATTGGTAGACGATAGTGACAAGCTGATTTTCCGATTAATTCTACACATTTTTTTACTGGCATTGGGTTTGGCTCAGCGAATAACATGTGGATGAAGTCTAGATATTTAAGTTGAAGAGCAAATGCTTTGTCCACTTGTCTTTCTAAAGCGTATTTACACATTAAGTGTGTCGCTTTTGGATAAACGTTAGCTAAAACAGAGATTGTCCCTTTACCACCAGCTAAAATAATTGGTACGTTAATATCATCATTTCCTGAGTAAATATCAATGTTATCCCCTACTAAGTTTCTAACTGCTAAAGTATGAGCAATGTCCCCTACTGCATCTTTATACGCAACAATGTTTTTGTGTTGAGATAAGTGTAAAATAGTCTCAGGCGCCATAACTTGCCCAGTTCTTCCTGGTACGTTATAAAGTACGATTGGTAAATCAACACTATTAGCGATTGCTTCAAAGTGTTCAATTAAACCTTGTTGACTAGTTTTAATGTAATATGGTGTTACTACTAACAATGCATCCGGTCCTAATTTTTCTATCTCTTGACTTAATCTAATTGAGTGTGCTGTATCGTTAACCCCACTACCAGCGATAACTGGTACACGTCCTGCCACTCTATCAATCGCGAATTTAATAACCGCTACTTGCTCATCATCAGGCATAGTTGAACTCTCACCTGTAGTTCCAGCTACGATAATCGCATCTGTTCCCTCACTAATTTGGAATTCGATTAACTCTCCAAATGTTTCATAATCTACACTTCCATCCTCGAAAAATGGTGTTACTATTGCTACTCCGCTTCCTGTATAAATTGTCATAATCTTGTTCTCCTTGTATCTATGTTATTTTTGTATATTTTTAATAATATTTTTTACTTATTTTTTGAATTAAATATCTTGTCTAATTAAATCTTCTAAAGTTTCACCTTTTACTACCAGGCGACTAGTTCCATCTTTTACAAATACTACCGGTAATTTCGGTAATCTATTGTAATTACTACTCATACTATAGTTATATGCCCCTGTCGATGATACTAATAGTAAGTCACCTTGCTCAGCTTTAGGTAGTTTTGCATCCATTACTAACATGTCTCCAGACTCACAACACTTACCAGCGACTGTATAAGTTGTATCTGCTTCTTCATTCATCTTGTTAGCTAACATCGCCTCGTATTTTGCTTTATATAATGCATAACGAGGATTATCTGCCATACCACCATCAACGAACACATATTCACGACCTGCAAAAGTCTTCTTAACTCCACCTACACTGTATAATGTGCTACCTGCGTTACATGTTAAACTTCTACCTGGCTCAATAACTACCTTAGTTAAATCTAAACCAAAATTATCACTTTCACGTTCAACTACTTCGATATACTCTCTTAAAAATTCAGCAAGTTCAAAAGGTCTATCTTCTTCAGTATAATAAACTCCGAAACCTCCACCTAGATTAAGAACACTTATAGTTAAACCTAATCTTTCTTGAACTTTTTTCGTAAATTCCATAACCACTTTTACAGCTTCGAAAAATGAAGTTTTCTCAAAAATTTGTGATCCGATGTGTGAGTGGAATCCTACGAAGTTAAGATTGCTTTGATTATTAATATCTACGATTAAATCATAAATTGTTTCATCATATACTGAATAGCCAAATTTCGAATCATCTTTTGCGGTTTTAATGTATTCATGGGTATGAGCATCGATACCTGTATTAATTCTTAATAATACATCTACAGTATTTCCACTCTCCCTTACGATTTCATTAATCATTTCATATTCATAGTCATTATCTACAACGATAGTTCCTACACCAACTTCTAAAGCATATTGTAGTTCCTCACGAGTTTTATTATTTCCATGGAAATAAGCTCGTCTCATATCATATCCAGCTTTATATGCTGTATGAATTTCACCAAGTGAAACCACATCTACACCTAAGCCTTCTCTACTAGCAATTCTTAATACCTCTAAACAACTAAAAGCTTTCGATGCGTAAAGAACTTCTGTATTGAACCTCGAACTTTTGAAATTGTTAATAAAAGTTCTACATTGATTCACTAACATATTCTCATCATAAACATAAAGTGGTGTGCCATATTGAGCTTTTAACTCACTAACTCCAACTCCTGAAATATTCAGTTCACCATTTTCTACCGTCATACCATCAAATAATCTCATTACTTTCTCCTTCAAATAAGTTATAAAAAATAGACTACAAGAACAAAAGGTCCTTGTAGTCTAGCTTATGATTCTATCCTATTCCTCTTGCCCTTATTATAAAAAGCTCACCATGAAGAAAATGGGCATTTTCTAATGACAGTGCTATGCCTATTCGACATAACCCCAGTGAATTTAATCACTTCGGCGATGCTACCTTTTAAATTAGTCATCGCGGCCTCTTTTTATAATACTTAATCTATTTATGTTATAAAAATAATATCATGTTTTAAAATTATTGTCAATAGTTTTCAGAAAATTTTTATAATATTCTATTTTTGAACCATGTATATACACAATTAATAATACTTGTAATTAACTTTTAAAACAACTATAATATACACATATTAAAAGAAGACGTATTACTACACTGCGTCTTATAGGAAAAATAAAAGGAAGATAAAATATGATTGACTTTACAAACAACGACGATTTAAATAAAATCATCAGTGACAATGACATAGCTATTATTCAATACGGAACAGCCACTTGCATGCCATGTCACTCAATAAAAAACAGAATTACTACGTGGCAAGAAGATCACAAAGACATCGTAGCATACTACATTTCATTAGAAGAAAATATGGAAATTGCCGCTCAACGAGGAATTCTTTCAGCACCAACTGTAGAAGTATATATTGAAGGAAGATTATCTATTCAAAAAAGCGGCTACTTCAGTCTAGATGAAATTCTAGAAAAAGTTAGTACTGTAAGTGAACAAATGAAATAAAAAAATAAGCGATTCAAAGTTATTATTTTTGAATCGCTCTTATTATTAGTTATGGATTTATTAGGCTAATATATCAACAGGATCTCTTCCTAATAGTTGCTTAACTTGATTAATATCTATAATCCTAAATTCTTCAATATTTGACTCTAGCGCTCGTACAGCTTTCGTTACCCTCGATGTATCGATAAGTAATATCTTTTCATATTCAGGTACTTTTTCTTCTGCCCTCTTAAGAAATCTCATAACATGCTCAGGATGTAAATATGTCTGACCTTTATATGATTTTATTTCTACTACATATTTCTTACCATTCTTTTCAAGACATAAATCAAAATCACTACTTCTATTTTTTGGTTCCGTAACTTTATAACCAACATTTTTAAAAGCATATGCAAGCAATAATTCTTTACCTATTGGCGAAGTTAATTTCTCTAAAGCTGAAAGTAATGGTTTAGGTTTAATCTTAATAATTGATTTCTTTAATCCTTCAAGATCTTTTGTTAATAGTTTCCTATTAAAACCAATAATATAATCTTCCACTATCGCAAAATGACCATGTGCTATACAGTTTCTAATCGCTGTCAATAAAGCATTTATTTTTGAAAAAGTAGTATACTTCGCAACTATTATTTTTTGACAATTAGAACAAATATTACTCTCGAAAAATCTCCATTCATCATCGCTGATCACATCCTTTGAGCCTATCCACTTCACATCACGACTTTCATTCATTCCCATTCGACTCATTAAATAGGTAAATGAAAATTCATCGTAAATCTTATCAGAAATTAATTCATTTTTATCAGATTGGTATGAATCAATATTCGGTGTATACCAAAGTAATTTTTTTATTACAGTATCCATTTCTTCTGAAAGTTTAATTGGTCTAGGACTGTGGTGTATTTTATAATTTTTTTCACTTCTACTACTGCAACATTTCTTAAACATATCCTTCTCCTAAAGTTAAAATCTGTTTATATCAACTTTATTATATCATATATTATGTACATAAAAAAAGACACGTATAGGTTATATACATGTTTTTAAGAAAGAAAACTAAATTTTAAATAACTATTGATTTTCTTTGTGTCCTCTTCAAATTTCTGATATAATCAGCGATGGAGAGAGAAGTTAGGGAGTTTAATACTTCTGATAAAGATGGTGGCTACTTTTATACGGAAGGAGATGGTGCATATGCTCATAAGTAATAAAAATCTGGACGAAAGGAGTAGCAAGTTGTCTGCGTACGAAATTATACAAACTATTATAGGTGTAAATCTTTTGATTGCAACCGTAGTTGGTCTATGTATAAATGCGTTTAAAAATGACAATAAAAAATAACCATCTTTACTTTAGCCGAGTAGATGGTTATTTAATATAATCTTAAACACGAGCTACCGTCTTTAAAACGGCTCTCTCTTTTATGATTTAATTCTAACACAAATCTATATTTAAATCAAAAATTTTATCTGATTTAAATATAGATTTTAATACATTTATTTAAAATAAAATTAGCTAATTTTTATTATATCCCCACAAATACCTTAACTATATCTTTCAACTTAGTAAGAACAGATTGTTTTTTAGCTTCTCTAGCTCCACCACGACGACCTACCGGTGGTAATACATCATCTAATTCAGTTCCACCTTGGGACACATAACCTCTACTGATTGATTTCTCTATGAATTTCTTAGATTTTTCTTTTAGATTTTCTTCGTAAATAAGTTCATTTATTTTTTGTTCTTTCTCAATCTTAGCATATTCATAGAAAGCTTCTAGTATGTCTTCATTTTTATCAAACTTAGTTAGATCTGTACGATTGATAAATTCAATAATCAATTCTTCTTTGGCTCTTGTTCCAAGTGAAGAACGAATTAATCTTCTTATTTCTTCTTTTAATGTTTCATTATTTATTCCTTGTTCTTTAGCTTTTTCAAGGATTAATGCTAAGATATAATCAAGATTTACCTCTTCAGTCTTCAGAAGATCAATATGGAATTCAACATCTGAGAAGTCTATAATAGGATCATCTGGATCTATTATTGGTGGTTTCGGCGATATACGCTCTTCTTTTATCCAAATATATACACTCTTCATATCCTGCTTCAATCTCTCAGAAATTATCTTCTCGAAACTACTGAATTCATCATAGTTTCTTAAGATATTTTCTCTCTTCAAGATTTCACCAAATAGCTTAACAAACTCTTTCTTATCTCTCTCTAGTTTGATTTCTGTTGGATCTGGGAATTTTTCTATGATTTCTTCACATAATTCCTTATACCCTTTAAATACTACTCCTGAGTCTTCATCCGTAAATCCATTTATGTATTCGTCATAACTACGCTCGATAATTACATTAATACTATTTTCATCACCGAATAGTTTAATAGCATCTTTAGTAGCTTTTTCTAAGTTTCTAAAACAAATAATATTACCGAAGGCTTTCATCTTATTTAAAATCCTATTTGTTCTAGAAAACGCCTGAATAAGTCCATGATATCTTAAGTTTTTATCAACGAATAAAGTATTCATAGTCGGAGCATCAAATCCAGTTAAGAACATACCAACAACAATTAGTAAATCCACCTCTTTGTTTCTTACTCTACTTGATAAATCTTTATAATAATTCTCAAATCCGTTACCATCTATAGTGAAGTTAGTTTGGAAGAATGAATTATAATCATCAACTACATTAGTAAGGAATTTTTTTGCTGTTGTTGACAATGCTGTAGAGGTCATGCTTTCTTCTTCAATTTCTCCTGAGGCTCTTTCTTCATTTGGAGCATAACTAAATATTGTTGCAACTTTTAGTTTTTTATCTTCAGGTAAGTTTGCCTGTTGTTTTTTAAACTCTTCATAATACATCTTCGCAGCATCTACACTTTGCACCGCAAACATCGCATTAAATCCATTAATACGTTTATCTTTTAACGTATATTGCGTATTACGATAAGTTTTAGAATCAAACTTATCAAGAATATACTTAGTAATTTCTGAAATACGCTCTGGATGTATGAACATTTTATTCTCAAGAGCTTTTAGTTTTTCATCATCTGTTTCTTCTTCAGAACTCTTGAACTTCGGATTAATACTGTTGTAGTCAATTTTAAATTTAAGTACTTTACCATCTCTAATCGCATCAGTAATTACATAACTATGCAGTTGTGTACCGAATACGCTAGCTGTTGTAGTCTCTCCATCTATTGAATTCTCTACAAGAATTGGTGTCCCTGTAAAACCAAATTGGTAATAGTGTTTAAATGAACTTTGAATATTCTTTTGAGCTAATCCAAATTGTGATCTATGGCACTCATCATAAATAAATACACAATGCTTGTTATAAATTTCATGCCCTTTATTACTTTTAACAAACTCATTTAATTTTTGAATTGTTGTAACAACTATTTTATTATCTTGTTTTTCAATACTAACTTTTAATTCTTTAGTGTCCTTACTTCCATTTACACTATCTTTTTGGAATTTTTGATATTCACGCATAGTTTGATAGTCTAAGTCTTTTCTATCAACTACGAAGAATACTTTATCAATATAATCTAACTCAGTAGCTAATCTTGCTGACTTGAATGATGTTAAAGTCTTACCAGATCCAGTAGTATGCCAGATAAATCCACCAGCTTCTACACTTCCAGCTTTTTTATTTTCAAAACTAGAATTAATTCTCCATAATAATCTTTCAGTCGCCGCAATTTGATAAGGTCTCATGATTAATAGGACGTTTCTTGAATTAAAAACACAATATTTTGTTAAAATCTCTAGAATAGTTCTCTTCTCAAAGAAAGTAGCTGTAA
Source organism: uncultured Gemella sp. (assembly GCA_938038035.1). Taxonomy (GTDB): domain Bacteria; phylum Bacillota; class Bacilli; order Staphylococcales; family Gemellaceae; genus Gemella. The sequence goes on from CALHQV010000104.1 coordinate 9,872, forward strand.
AATCTTCTAAATCAACAATAACCCTATTTTTAGCATCTGCCCATTCGCAGGTGAATTCATAATTACTCTTATCACGTTCTGTAGTGTTGGCAAAATATCTAGTATATGTTCCATTAGAAATCACGAAAATTTGCACAAACTTATAAAGCGAATTGTCTAAGTTAAAACTTTCATCTTCATACCTTTGAATTTGATTGAAGGCTTCTCTAATATTTACCCCACGTTTTTTCAATTCAATGTGAACAAGAGGCAATCCATTTACTAAAATACTCACATCGTATCTATTTTTTGCAACCGTTACTTGATTAACTACTTGTAGGTGGTTGTTATGAATGTTTTTCTTATCTATTATTTTAATATTTTTTAGTCTACCATCATCAAAGACAAAATCATAAATATGATTTTCTTGAATCTTACGAGTTTTTTCGATTATTCCATCATTAGGCACATCTAAATACTCTAATAAAAATCTTTCCCATTCACTATCACTAAACTTCACATCATTTAATTTTTCAATTTGTATACGAAGATTCGCATATAAATCATCCATAGTTCTAACATCAAGTCTTTCATATCCTTGAGAAACTAGATTATTAATCAAGTTTTCTTCGAGTTGTGATTCAGTTTGATATTCTTCTACTCTACGATCAGGCTTTTCAAATTTAGCCAAAACTATTCCACCTTGCATCTCAGCGATAGGCGATGTCTTATACCTGAATTTTTCTTCTGACATACTCTCACTCCTTTTCCTTTTTATTTATATTTAAAATTTTTCACAATAACTTATTATCTTGGAAAGTCTAACAAACACTCTCTCCAATATTCATATTGTTTTTGGCGTTGTTCTATTTCTTTTGGTAATCCCTCTTTAATATCATTTACTAAAGTATCAAACTTGTCAAGAATTGATACAACATGTTGTTGAACGTGTAAAGGGGGGACTAGTATTGGTAATCCTCTAATAATCTCAGAATTCAAATTACTAACTGATGCAGTATTCATCTTTAGTTGCCAATAATCTTGAGTTCTCTTAGTTATTAAATAATGATATAAATAGTCTGAAACTAAAAACTGTTCAAAGTCATTAATACTTGCCCATCCATCATGGATGGCACCATCTATACTCAAGATATATGGTCTACCATAACTCATTGAGTTAGATAATATAAACGATCCTTTCTTTAATACTCTCGATTTTTTTGCACCTTCTTTAGTTATTCTTTCCTTTGTATCAAATATATATTTACTTTCAGGTTTTGTATCTCCTATTTTTATCCAAGGAACGCTATTCTCAATTTCGTTTGAAATAAAGCTTTTGATTGGTCTTGGAGATGCTCCTCTATTAATATTACTTATCTCCCCTAAATTAATAATCTCAACCTTATCCTGTATATCTACTCCAACTATATTAGCAGCTTCTTGTAGAATATCATAGTATAAACTAGTTATGAATCGAATCGAATCTATCAGAAACTTCATCAAATGTCAAGAGTTTTTCTCGATAATATTCATATTGTTTCTGACGGTGTTCGATTTCTGTAGGCAACAATCCTTTTGTATCTGCAAGCAATACTTGGAACTTATCCAAGACCTTCACTATTTTATTTTGAAGTGAAAGAGGTGGAAGTGGGATCTCAAATTTCTCCATATCATACCCATGAATTCTTATCATTTTTGTTCCAGTTACTTTCCTCTCCTTTTGCTTTTGAAAAGCATTTGTTTGGAAATAGTATGCAATATATTTTGAATTTTGTTCCGTACGGTAACTGTACATATCACCTGAAAAACCAATTTCATCATCACCAAGCCAAACAACACTCTTTCCTACATCTTCTACATTCTCTGAAGTCGTAGCGATTAATATATCATTTTTTTGGGCTTTTCTTAGCTTAGAAAAAATTTCATCGCTAACATATGATAAAACCTCTTCTGCTACAAAACTATACTTAGTATAGATCTGTCCATAATGAATAACTGGATTCCCTTCATCTAGAAAATCTTTTTTCTGTAGTCCGTTCCCTCTGGTAAATTCACCTATTTCTCCAAGCGTAACTATATTTAATCTTCTATCTTCTTCCATTTCCTTAGTCACTTTAGTCAAGTAATCTTCACTTAATAACTTATCTCTATAATAAGTATATTGTTTAGTACGTGACTGAAGTTCCGACTGAAGTTCCGTAACATAATTTGTAAATTTGTCAAGTATTTCTACTATTTTTTCCTGAGTTTCTAGTGATGGGATTGGGATTAATAACTCTTTTAAGTCTGTTTTATTAAATTTTCCTTGACCTACTTTACTTGTAATTTTTTCTAATGATTTTTGAAAGAAATATTCATGAAATAGATAATATAAATATTTATTACTTTGTGTTTTACTTCTAAGATAAATTGCATTAGGTCCTAAAACATTATTATCGCTAGGAAGCTTTTCAGGATAAATGTAGTATACCTCGCCACAATTACCGATATTAGGTAATATTATACACTCTTTATCTAAATTTACTCTATATAAGAATCGAAATGCATTTTCATCTACATAAACAAAATCATCAGTTTTTTTAAAATCTGATTTTATATCCTTTGTACGTATCAACTGAGCATAACCTTCTTTTTGTAAATATTTTACATTTTCAGCTATTGTTTTAAATGATCCTGCAGCTACATAATCTGTGACAATTTCTACTACTTCCCCTAATTTCTTCCACTCCACTTTTTCATTCTTAAGTAATTCTAATATGTTCGTCATCTATTTTCCTCCTTTCTTTGCTAATTTTTCTATGTTTTTAATTTCTTCTAAATAGTCTTGTTCTACTGGTGTTAAAGTGTGCTCTGAATACTTTTTGTATTCTTTTAAAACTTTTTCTTCCATTTGTTTTCGTGATATACTACCTGCACTTTCTAATACATCTTCACCTGTTGCTCGTAGAATGTTATCTACATGTTTTATCCAATCTGTCATCTTCATGGCTATTTCACGTTCTGCTTGTCTTTCCGCAAAGTCTAAATATCCAGATACAAGTTGATTTAAACCACGCAATTCTTTTTCACTTAAATAGTTTTTAGCTGTTTTAGCTTCTGTTAATGTTGGTAGTTCTCCTTTAAAGGTAGTTAGTCCCATAAATTCTTTATCACCATCTACTCTATCGAATATTAATTCACTTGCCGTATGATGATGAATTGCATAATGCATTTTATTTTGAACAGTAGCAAAGAATTTCTTCGCTTCATCACTATTCTTATCATAGTCTATTGATGTTGAAAACAACTCCAACACTTGGCGATAAAATACTTTTTCACTAGAACGAATATCACGAATACGTTCTAATAGTTCTTTAAAGTAGCTTCCACCACCAAAGCTTTTAAGACGATCATCATCCATGGCAAAACCTTTAATTAGATATTCTTTTAAAACTGTAGATGCGTATTTTCTAAATTGTACTCCACGTGGAGAACGTACGCGATAACCAATGGCAAGAATCATGTCAAGGTTATAAAAGGCTATATTTCTTTCAATTTCTCTATTCCCTTCTTTTTGAACTGTCAACTGATAGTTGACAGTTGAATCTTCTCTTAGTTCTTCATCTTCTAAAATAGCTTTTATATGTTTACTTATATTCTGTTTTGTTGTTTGAAAAAGTTCTGCTATCTGTAGTTGATTAAGCCAAACTGTTCCATCTTCTAACTTAAGATTTATTTTTGATTTTCCGTCTTCCGTATTATAAATAATAATGTTATTATTCATCACTCTCTAGCTCCCTAACTATCTCATCTATAGATGCTCGTAATTCATCAATTTTTTTCACAGTTTCAGCAATTTCTTTATTTAATACTTTGATGTCAATTTTTTCTCTAGTGTCTTCTTTTTCAACATATGTTGATACTGATAGATTATAGTCATTTTCTTCTATTTCACTATTATCTACATAACGTGAGAAATATTCAACATCTGCTCTTTCTCTAAATTCTTTAATAATATTATCTATATTTGTTTCTTCTAATATATTGTTGTTTGTTTCTTTTTTGAATTCTTTAGATGCATCGATAAATAAAGTTTTGTTCTCTGTTTTATTTTTCGCTAATACTAATACACATGTAGCAATCGATGTCCCGAAGAACAGATTATCAGGAAGTTGGATAACACAATCTACAAAGTTATTATCAACTAAATATTTTCTAATAGTTTTCTCGGCACCTTTTCTATAGAATATACCTGGAAAACATACTATAGCTGCACGCCCTTTACTTGATAAATAGCTAAGTGAATGCATAATAAACGCATAGTCCGCATATGATTTAGGAGCAAGTTTTCCAGCAGGTGCAAAACGTTCATCGTTAATTAATGTTGGATCCGCATCACCTATCCATTTTATAGAATACGGTGGGTTTGATACTATAGCATCGAACGGTCTTTCTTCACCATGATAAGGATTTAACAATGTATCTCCACGTTTTATAGAAAAATCATTATAGTTCACATTGTGTAAGAACATGTTCATACGAGCTAAGTTATAGTTAGTCATATTGATTTCTTGACCATAATAACCTTCTTCTATTTCTACACCTTCGAATTTTCTCATTTGTAGTAGTAACGAACCACTCCCACATGTCGGGTCATAAACTTTATTAATTTTATCTTTTCCATCAACCACTATTTTAGCTAGTAGTCTTGACACTGTTTGAGGAGTAAAGAACTCTCCACCAGATTTCCCTGCATTAGATGCATAATTAGAAATTAAATATTCATAAGCATCTCCGAAAGCATCGATATGATTATCTTCAAAATTACCAAAATTAAGTTCACTAATACCTACTAAAATACTAGTTAATTTCGTATTTTTTTCTGCTACAGTTTCTCCAAGACGATCACTAGTTAGATCTACATCTCTAAATAGTCCTTTGAAATCTTCTTCTGATCCACTTCCAATAGCACTTGCTTCAATTTCTTTGAATATTGTATCTAATTTAACATTCAAGTTATCTTCTTTAGCAGCATTTTTTACAATATTTTCAAAAAGCTGACTCGGTAGGATAAAAAATCCTTTTTCTTCAACAGTTCCTGTTTTAAAATATTGTAATGCTTCATCATCACTTATATCAGCATAATTAAAATCTACATCTCCTGCTTCATGCTCAGCTCTATTAAAGTAATCCCTCATATTTTCTGAGATGAATCTATAGAATAGTATACCTAATATATACTGTTTGAAATCCCAACCGTCTACTGCACCTCGTACATCATCAGCAATCGCCCAGATTTTTCTATGTAATTCTGCACGTTGAATTGTTTCGTAATTTTCTTTAACACTATTTCCCATTTTCATCTCCTAATTTCTTATATTATCCTTACCATTATAACACATAAAGTGTACATAAAAAAAGACACATAGGGGTGCATATGAGTAAAATAAAAAATGATATGTACCCCTTTTACTGGACAAGCCAGTGAAAGGGGTATTTTTTATGCGTTATAGTTATGAATTTAAAGTAAAATGTGTTGAGATGTATGAAAGAGGAGAGTATCCAGATACACCTAACGGAATTACTACTAGGAAATTTAAAGATACTATTAGGAAATGGAAAAGAATGGTCGATTCATTGGGAGTATGCGCATTGCGACCTAAATCAAAAAATAAGAAGTGGAATCCAGAAGAAAAGCTAGTATTAGTTTCCAAAATCTTAGCTGGTTATTCATATAATTCCGTTGCACTAGAGAATAGAATTAACTATAGGATATTATATAATTGGGTTCAAAAATATAAGGAAAAAGGTTATAATGGACTTGTAGATGAGAAGAAAGGAAGACCAAGGAAGGTACCTATCATGAAAGAAAATATAAGTCCTAAACCACTAAAAGAGTCAGAAAGAGAAGAATTAATTAGATTACGTGAAGAAAATCAATTTATTAAAACGGAAATCGAAAATATTAAAGCGGAAAAAGAAATAATAAAAAAATTAATAGCCTTGAGGCGAGAAAAATGGGCTGCGCAACTCAAGGCGAAAAAGCAGCGATCATCAAAGAACTCAGAGAAAAAGGATATCCATTAAAATGTCTTTTACAAGAAATAGGAATGGCTAAATCAACATATTATTATTTAATAAATAAAGGAGAGGTAGACGCTGTGGCTATTCGTAATGAATCAGTGTTAAAAGAAATTAAAATTATTTTTACCGAAAATAAAGGACTATATGGTGTTCGTAGAGTTCACAATGAACTAATTAATAGAGGTTTTAAAATAAATCATAAACGTGTACAAAGTCTTATGCATAAAGAAGGATTGAAAGGGAAACGTCCAAAAGAAAGATACCATTCATATAAAGGAACAATAGGAAAAGTCGCTAATAATATAATAAATCGAGATTTTAGTACAACTGCTCCGTTACAGAAATGGACTACAGATGTATCACAATTTAATTTCCCATGGGGAAAGTGCTATTTTTCACCAATTTTAGATATGAATACAAATGAAATAATATCATATGATTTATCCTTACATCCAAATTTAGATCAGATAAAAAGAATGTTAGAAAAAGCATTTAATAAATTTCCAAAAACAGAAGGACTAATTATGCATTCAGATCAAGGGTGGCAATATCAACATTTACACTATAGAAGTGAGTTAAAAAAACATGGAATCATTCAATCGATGTCTAGAAAGGGAAATTGTTATGATAATAGTATCATGGAATCATTTTTTGGAAGAATGAAGACGGAGATATATTACGGTTATGAAAAGAATTATATGTCATTTGAAGAGTTTAGTAAAGCTATAGATGAATATATAGATTATTACAACAACAAGAGAATTCAATCAAAAACAAAATGGATGTCACCTGTACAATACAGGATAACATCCACATGTTTAAACTAAATATATATGTGTCCAGAATTTTGGGTACACATCAAAATCACGATTTTTGAGTCACTCCCATAATAAAAGATATTTATAAGTAGTATATAGCAAGAAAGGTAGGTAAAAATGAAAAATGAATCATTAAGAATAGCACTAGCTTATGTTGGTGTGATAGTTGGAGCGGGTTTATCATCCGGACAGGATATTCTACAATACTTTTTAAGTTTTGGTAGAATAGGATTAATTGGTGTTGTAGTTTTAGGAATTTTGAATATGATTTTTGGGAAAATTATATTGACATTAGGCTCTTATTATCAAGCTAATAATCACCAAGAAGTTTTTGGAGAAATAACTACACCAATTTTAAATAAGATAATAGACTGGACTTTAATAATTTCTAATTTTGTTATAGGTTTTGTCATGATAGCTGGTGCTGGAGCGAATTTAAAGCAACAATTTGGAATACCGAATTGGGCTGGAGCGCTTCTTTGTGCAGTTATGATAGTAATTGTGGCATTTTTGGATTTTGAGAAGATAACTAGTATTTTAGGGATTTTCACTCCGATAGTGTTTGTATTGATATTGTTAATAACAGTTTATACATTTGTAGGGAAGAGTTATGATTATGGTGTGTTGGATGAAGTTTCTAAAACTATTCCATCTTCGATGCCAAATATTTGGATATCTGTAATTAACTACTTTTCTCTTTGCGTGTTAACTGGTGTGTCTATGGCATTTGTTCTAGGTGGCTCAGTCGTAAGAATAGGTGTTGCTAAAAAAGGTGGAGCTCTTGGTGGTATAATGGTAGGGGTTTTAATTCTGTTCGCAACAGCAACTCTTTTTGCTAATAGTGCTGATATAATAGATGCTGAAATACCGATATTAAAAATTGTAAAGGATATTAATCCGTGGTTGGCTGTTTTTTATGCATTAGTTATTTTTGCTTTAATCTTTAATACTGCTTTTAGTTTGTTTTATGCAACAGCGAAACGTTTTTCTTCAAATGATGATAAGAAGTTGAAAATTAATATAATTATAATAGTTGTTGTTGGATATCTATGTAGTTTTGCTGGGTTCAAAGATTTAATTTCTTATGCGTACCCCGCATTAGGATATATGGGTATCGTATTATTATTTGTATTATTTTTATCATGGATAAGAAGCTATCAAGATATAGTGAAGGAAACATTTTTACGTCGTAAAATGATAAGATTAGCAATAAAAAAACATGATGATAATAGACAATTTACTAAAAAAGATCAAGCTATCTTGGATTATTTAAGTAAAGATTCTGTTGTAGAAGGAAAATCTTTAAAAGCTGATGTAAAGGAATATGCTAAAGAAATTATCGATAGTGAACATGATGTGAAGGAATTTGCAGATAAAGAATTAGAGCTAAGAAAGAAAGACCCTAAATATAAACTTTAAGAACATGAATTCTAGATAGATAAGAAGATTTTTATTTATCTAGAATTTTTTGCATTTAACTTTATAATTTAGGTTTAGATATAAATTTAGAGTAAATAAAAAGGAAATGATTAACGAAACTAATTTTTTTGTACTAGTTAGATTTCGTTAATCTTTTTTAACATTTCCTTTTTTATATTATTTTTGGTATAATAATAGTTATTCAAATTTTATTTAGATTATGAAAGTGTAGGGAAGTATGTCTCGTTCTATCGATTTATTAAAACATCGGTATTTGAAAAATATTAAAGAAAATCCTGAATTGTTTATCGGGATTGAGCTGGAATATCCTGTTACAAATTTAGAAGGGGATGCTACAGATGTTGAAGTTATCAAGCACTTATTCCGATATTTAGTTTCTGCTTTGAATTTAGCTGTAGAAAAGGTAGATGATTTTGGGAACCCTATCCAGTTAGTGGACCCAGTAAGTCAGGATGCTATTTTATTTGAAGTTTCCTATACCACGATAGAGTTTGCATTTGGTAAGGCTGAAACGATTCAAGAGGTCGAAAATCGTTTTAAAAATTATATGGATGTAATTCAGAAAAAGTTAGCTGAATCAAATCATGCTATTGTTGGCTGTGGTATTCATCCCAACTGGGATAAAAATGAGAATAGGCCAGTGGCTTACCCACGCTATCAGATGTTGATGGACTATTTAAATTTGAGTAGAAATGTGACTAAATCAGACTTACATCAATTCCCTGAATACGGAGCGTTTATTTGTGGGAGTCAGGTTCAGTTGGATGTCTCAAAGTCTAACTACTTACGAGTGATTAATGCTTTTACTCGAATTGAAGGGGCTAAGGCTTATTTATTTGCCAATTCTGAGTTTTCAGGTGAGGATTGGGATACGAAAATTTCAAGGGATATTTTCTGGGAAGAATCTATGCATGGTATCTATCCAGAGAATGTCGGTGTTAATGCTAGATTATTTAAAGATGAAGACGATTTTTTTAACTATCTAAATCATTCTGCAATTTTTACTGCGGAACGTGATGGGCAAACCTATTATTTTTATCCGATTCAGACAAGGGACTATTTGGTTACACCTGAAATTCAAGCATTTGATCTTAATGGGGATGTGGTTTCTATTTACCCTCAAGAGAAAGACTTTGAAACTCATCGTAGTTACCAGTATCAAGACTTAACGACTCGCGGAACGGTTGAGTTTCGTAGTGTGTGTACCCAACCTCTAGATAGAACCTTTGCTTCAGCAGCTTTTCATTTGGGATTGTTACTTAATTTAGATAAGTTAGAGGCTTACTTAGCAACAGCACCTTTCTTTAAAGAATTTGGTCGTGATTACAAGTTTTTAAGGAGACAATTTTCTAAGAAAAACCTCACTGATAGGGAGAAAACTGCGATTATTGAATTCTCCAAAGACTTACTACTGCTAGCTGAGGAAGGACTGGAGATGAGAAATAAGCAAGAAATGACCTTTTTACAGCCTTTGAAGGAAGAATTGAGCCTATAATTTCTCTTATAAAGGGAGAATTTTCTGAAAAATCATGATATAATGGA
>CALHQV010000105.1 GCA_938038035.1 uncultured Gemella sp.
TCACTATCTATTTCTTTTTCTATTGATTCTGTTTTTTCTTCTTTCATTAACTCATTATTCACAATATCTCTAACAATTTTACTTTTATCATTTTTGAGAATATTCAAACCATAACCTCGTTTAGCACATTCTACTCTATCGTTCTCATCTGAACTATTTAATTTCTGCAACATTCTCTCATTATACTCGTCAACACATTCTTGAAATTCACCATCTGTCATTCTTGCACCTTGATGTAGAATATGATTGCAATTTCTTTGTCCTGGTGTCCTTGAGGTGCACCTGGTAATTTTACCATCTCGATTTAATGCTTTTACTTTTGACATACTTTTACCTCTATTTCTATATCAAAAAAGCAGGCTTTAATTTCCTGCTTTACTTACATAAACTTTGTAATATTTGCTTGTTGAGCATTTCTTTTGCAATATCTGCAGTCCACGAGTTTTCATCATGTTTAAGAATTTCTAGACCATAACCTCTTCTTGCTACCGCTCTTCTTACCTCTGGCGACTCATCGTGCAACGCAATCTCTAAATATTTAATATCATCACAATGTTCAACAACATCTGCTCTGATACGAGGATTATCATTATGAATAAGAATGTCGAAACCATACCCTTGTTTAATAACAACAAACAATACCCACTCATTATCATCATGAACAAGAATGTCTAAGCCGAATCCTTGCTTTGCAACTGCACAACGAACGTGGTAGTCCTTATCGTGTACTAAAATATCTAAACCATATCCTTGATGGGCAACTTTTTCTCTAACTCGAGGACTTGGGTCGTTTACGAGAATATCTAGTCTATATCCCTCACAGGCAACGCCCCATCTAACCTCTTCTGACTCATCATGGATTAATTTTTCTAGGCCGTACTGACGCCACGCCACATGCATTCTGACAATTTCATCTTCGTCATTAATAAGTATTGCTAAATGCTTATCGGTACCATACTGTGCGACATATTGTCTTACACGACTGTCACCATCATTGATAAGTACATCTAAAAAGTACTTATTCTCTGCCAAAAGGGCACGAATTCTCCAGTCTTTGTCAGTTAAGAAAGATTCTAAATTTTCGCCATTTTGGATTTGTCTCATTTTTGAACAATCTTCAAATGTTCCTTCTCTGAGAATCCACGTTTCAAGTATTGAACTCATTATTACACCTTCCTGTCTTTTTATAATTATACAACAAGGTTTTTAAAAAGTAAATAGTTAATTGCTTTCTGTTATCCATTCATGTTCTGGTAGTGTTTCTATCCACTTACAGAACTCTCTCCATTCAGGAAGTCTGTGATTCTTTCTCTGATGATAAATAGTTTTTAATTGTCTATAATTAGTAGTCATAGCAGCCGTCATTCTAAATCCACTAGGAATATTATATAAAATCTCAAGATATTTCTCTGATGTCTTTTCACCGTTATTGTATTCATCGACTTTTTCTTGTAAAATTTTAATAATTCGTTCATCTACATATTCATTACAAGCCTCTTTTAAATCAAACTTTGTAATTCTATGCATAGTAGAGCCTGAACTAATAAAGTCAATAAAGTGGTATCTCTGCATCTCTACCCACGCCTTATTACTAAAAGTTAAATCGAACTGAACAATAATACCGTTTAAGAAATTATCGTGTCCACTTCCTATCTTTGCTTTTCCTAAAGAGTCTGTACTCTTAGTCTTCTCTGTCGTTAGATTCTCAAAGTCTATAGCCATAGGAAATTTGGCTGCCCTAATACTGTTTTCTAAACCATACACTTGCACATTACTTACTATCTTCATCGTTTACACTCTCTTCCTTAGTTTCTTCTTTATTGTTATATTGAGACTTAATATCGTTGATAGATTTCTCAAATTTCTCAACGTTATCATTTACCCATTTATCTGCTTCTTCTTGATTCTTAACATTTCCACTCTCATCAAGATAATTATCTTTATAATCTGTTGTATCTCTTAATTTATTTGTCAATACTTCCTTCCAAGCGTTTTCAAACTTAGATTCAATATTATCTACAGATTCTAAAGCCTTATCTTCATTTTGAGATTTAACTGTCAATTCTCTCATCTCACTATTCATTAATGTCGTTCTTAATGGTGTAGGAATAAATACACTCTTAACACTATGATTTTGATAAGAATTTCTTACATTATTTGTATCATCATAAATGATAGCCATCGAATCAGATGCTTGTTGAATTGCTCTTTCCGCACTTTGATTCTTAGCCCATTCATCTATCGTTACGTGAGACGCTTTTCCTTCAACAATGTTTCCATCGTAATCTTTCTTAATAACAACAGCTCTCTCGTTTCCAGATGTAAATGTATAACCTTCATTATGTGTATCTAATGTTACTGCAGATAATCCTTCAAAATTAGCTGCTGCTGCACATTCTTCACAATAATATAAACCATCTTCATTTACATAAGCTAATCCATCTTGTAACTTAATACCACACTCAATACAGTAATGGTCAGTTTCATCATGTTTCATTGTTCTAATTAATGTTTGAGTCATTCTTCCTACATGACTACGATACATCTTATCACTAATAGTAGATTTAGTTCCTGCCATAGCACCACGTAATACTTCATGCATTGTGTCTTGCGCATTTTCTAAACTACCAAAACCTAATCCATTTCTAAATCCAGCAATTCCGCCAACAACAGCTCCAGATGCAATATCTTTCACATCTGTTCCAACACTTCTAACTTTATTTGTTGATTTTCCTAAGTGTTGCATTAACTGTAATTGACCAAAATTACCTATCTGGAACATATTTAATAGTTCATGTCTCTTCTTGAATATTACATATGAAATTACAATCATAAAGACTAATGACTGAACTGCCCCAACTGAATTTATTAATGCCATTGAGTTCGTTACTAATATAATAGATGTCATCATTAATATTGTTGTTCCAACACGTTTTACCATGGCACCTAATACGGTTCCAAAATATCTCTTCGCTATCTCAGTACCTCTACCTGCCCAACAACCAAACAATAGGAAAATAGGGGATAATACACCAAATAATGTTAATTGTAAACCATACACAATTCCCATGAAAGCAAATACTATAGGTAATATTACACCAACACTTGTAAACAATAATGTGAGTGTTGCTTGTCCAAATTTCAGTCCATAGTCATTACCAATAAAGTAGTTCCATTCTTTTGTTGGAACTGTTGCTTTTACCATCGGAATATTACTAATCAATGACTCTGTAGCTTTCGCATCACTTGGAGTATCACCAATATCTGTTAAATGGTCATCTGCTCCACCATTCGCATCTATATATGCATCAATTAATGCCATTGTGTTTGCTCTCTTTTTACCTGTACCGCTCGTCGATGTGAAATATACACCACCTTCTGTGGCAGTATCTAAACCACCATGAGCGTTGGCGAATGCTTTATCGTCTTGACGTTTAAATGTTCTATTCTTATTCGCAATCAATGTTTGTTTTGCTAATTCAACTACTGCCTTAGCATCATTAAAGTTTTTAGCATTATCTGGATTACTATCGAAAGCACCGAAACCAAACATATTAGCACCTGGTTGTGTTGCTACACCCGCTGTTCCCAATGAACTTTCCCACATCGCTATTGCGATAATCGCTCTGACATCTACTTTAGAAGCATTCTGCCACTCTAATAGTAATTTACCGTTAATTCTGTTTTTATCATACTTGATACCTGTTGAGTCTAAGAAACCATCTAACTGTTCAGGTTTGATTCCGCCTCTTATATGTCCAACTATGTCATGACTATAAGGGTCTCCTGATGTCCAGTGATTAGCATTAATTTCAACTGTTGAAGGTAAATTAGCAATACCACTTGTAATATCTGAACCTGCTACGAAACCAGACTCTTCATAATTAGATAATGCGTCTATGATTCTGTAGTAGTCTTTATTTAAACCTGATACAGATGCAGTATTTTGATTATCTAAAGGTTGATGATTACCAGACATAACTGAAACATAGAATAAGCCCCAGTTTTCGATAGATTTGTCTTTACCGACAAACACTTCAGGTTTACCTACCCATTCTTCGTTTTCATTCGTTAGTTTACCAAGATTTTCATATTCTGTACCGAATTGACCTTTGATTGTTGGTTTTAAAAGATATTCTGACCACATTCTACAACCTAAAACTTGTTTAATATATTTGGTTTGTTCATTCAAATAACCATCACTAAATATACTTACATCACTATCTGGTTTTTCATAATCTGGACACATTGATTCATTCTCATTTGAAATTGTGTTAGTAAAACCAGACATAATCAACGCTTGTGCTGTTGTTGCAATCTTAATTGGTATTTGTAATAATCCTGTATTTAAAGAGAGAATAATAGCAAGCATAAAACATACTACAACCTTTACTAACTCTCCTAATCCTTCTCTTACTTTACCTTTCCATAACATACTATACATTAAATATACAGCTGTAAACAAGATAAATAATACAACCATCGGCATAAATACGCCAGTATATAATTGTGTAAATATTGTTTTTTGATTTTCAACAGATAAACCAACCAATGAAGATAAATCAGTAAAACAAAAACCTATAAATGCCAGTGTTAACGATAACATAAACTTTGCTATACCTAATATAACATTAATGATTGTATCTGTCATTGCCATTGCTAAAGGTGTTAGCGATAGCATATTCGGTCTTATATCATAACTTCTTCTTGCTCGTCTGTCTAATGTACTAGATGTCTCGGTAAATGTAGAAAGAGGATTTTTTCTTGTTGAGTAATACTGTCCATAGTTAGACATTTTTCCTTCAGTGTTTGCACAAGGGTCTACATCATAATATGCCCATTCACCCAAGTAAGAACTATACTGAATACCTGAAAAACCAAATCTTTCAAAAGGTGTTGTACCATCTGATTTTCCAACATTATACCCAGCTGCATTCAAAATCATATTGTTAATATTCGTACTAGCATCTTCAGATTTTGTTGTCGTTGACTTAGATTGTGTCAAGTAATAAAGATAATCTGTTCTCGCTAATTTTAATGCTATTTTTCCTGGGTCACCAAACATACACCCAACGGTCTGTGTGGTATCTGTAGCCTTACTTGTCTGAATTTGATTATTTGAAAAACTAAAAATAATCAATATGGCCGCAATTATTCCAAATAAATATTTCTTAAAGTTTCTCATTGAGTGCATCACATCCTTTTATCTATTCTATATATCAAAAAGAGTGGTTGTTATAGAGCGGCTCGTAAAA
>CALHQV010000106.1 GCA_938038035.1 uncultured Gemella sp.
AGAATAAAAACTGATGCTTGTCTGAACATCAGTTTTTAAGTTTTAGAATTATTTCTCTAAAGGAATAAGTTTATTCATTATTATTGCTACAATTGCACCAACAGCAATAGGAGAACCTATTAAGTATTGAAGTAATTGTGGGGCGCTAGCTTTTAATTCTGCTGGGATGAATAATAATCCAATTGTAAACATTAGAGGTACTCCGATAATGTATAATTCTCTTTCAGAAAAGTCTAGATTTTTAACAACTCTAAATCCGTTTAGTAGAATTATGATACATACCACTGAGAATACTCCACCGATTACTGCAGAAGGGATTGAATTAATAATGGCAGAAAGTTTACCTAAGAATGATAATCCGATAAACCAGAATGAAGCCATTACAAACACTTTTCTACTAGCTATACCAGTAATAGAAATAATCCCAGCATTTGTAGAGTAACCAGTAACAGGAGTTGCTCCGACTAGCGCAGCAGCTAAGCATCCGATTCCTTCTCCAATAACACCTTTGTTAACTTGAGTATCACTTAGAGGCTCGTCAATAACTGAACTTACTGCATACCAAGTTCCTGTAGTCTCAGCTAAAAGTACCATGTAAATAATAATCATTGTGATAATAGCAGAGATTTCAAAATGAATACCATAGTCTAAGAATAAAAGTTTTGGCATTGAAAAAAAGTTAGCATCTTTAATTCCTTGAGTATTAAAACCACCCATTAAGTATGCAGAAAATGTTCCGATAGCTAAGGCGATAATTACTGAAGAAATTTGAAAAATTCTTTTGAATTTATTGACGTAATTTCCTAATGTTGAAAATAGAATTAAAGAAGCGGCTGTAATAAATGCTAATAATACATTTTGTTTCATTGTCAGACCATTTCCTTCGATGTAGATATTACTTACAAATGCTGAAGGAAGCAAAGTTAATCCTACGATCATAATTATTGTTCCACTAACGATAGATGGTATGTAGTTTTTTACTATATATTTATAAATACCAGAATATCCAAGTAATATTACCAAGATTGCTCCGACAATACTTGCTCCTAGAACAGTACCAAGGTTTTTAGTTCCCATATAGATACCAATAATAGCACCTAGGGGAATAAATGATGGACCTTGACATACAGGTAGTTTTAAGTAGAATAAAACTTGAATTAATGAAGCAATTCCAGCTCCTAAGAAAGTAGATTGAATTAATCCTGTAGCATCACCAGGTGATAATGCAATAGCTGTTGCTAAGATAAAAGGTGGTACGTAGACATCCATTGCAAGGACGTGTTGTAAACCTAGGATTAAGGATTGAGAAAATGGAATATTTTCTTCAACACCTATAGTTAAATGTTTATTTTGTTTCGTCATAAAAAACGTAATCTCCTTTTTATTTTTATGTTATTAATCTTTTTTTAGTATTTGTTTACCTTGAACCCAGACTTCACGAATGTTCTCTGAAGTAGAAAGGTATAATATTTTTTGAAGAAGGTGTTTGTCTTCTTCATTATCTAAATAATTTGGAAGTTTATTTGTCGGTGTATTTATATCGATGACTTGGAAATCGCAAATATAACCTTCTTTAAAAAGTCCAAGTGGTAATTTCAAAGCTTCTCCACCACCAGTTGTTGCAAGATAAAATGCTTCAAACACACTCACTTTTGAATCATGATTGCCACGGCAATTAGCTTCTAGTCTATTGTCAACTCCGTCATTTAACATCCTACTAGCCATGACCGTGTGTTTTATATTGTCATATAGGCTAGGGGAGAAACCTCCTGAGATATCGGTACCTAAACAAATATTTAAACCTTGTTTTTTGAGTTTGTTAACAGGTAAAACTGAATTAGCAAAATATGAGTTAGAAATAGGACAGTGGCAAATTGAAGATTTATTCTTTTTGAAGATATCAGCATCTTCAGAATTTATAAAATTGCCATGAGCCATTATCGATTTATCTGTTAATAATCCGAATTTATTTAGGACTTCAGTATCTCTTTTTCCAAAGCGTTCAAGAACGAAATTGTGCTCCCAATCACTTTCGCTACAATGACTTTGTATATAACAGTTATATTTCTTTGCTAATTTTCCTAACTCTAAAAGAGCATTATCTGTACAGCTTGGAACGAAACGTGGAGTAATAACCGGATATACACCTTGAGGTACATCTTTTGAAAGTTTCTGAACATCATTAATAAACTTCTCAGTATTTTTAATAGCTTCTTTTGTGCTATTATCTCGGTAAAAATTAGGATTCATAATTTCATCATCCATAACAACTTTACCAACAAAAGATCTTTGTCCTAGATTTGCACAAATTTTTGCTAATTCGAGTGTAGCTTCATTATGGATAGTTCCAAAGTACATTGCAGATGTAGTACCATTTGCTAATAATGTTTTTACTAGATCAGTATAGACTTCATGAGCATAGTTGATATCTTCATATTTCGATTCTAAAGGGAAGGTGAAATTATTTAACCAGTGGCTTAATTCATCGTCTAAGGCAAGTCCGGCTTGAGGCCATTGTGGAGCATGGATGTGTAAGTCGATGAAACCAGGTAAAAGTACTTTATCTTTAAAATCAATAAAGTTACTTTCATGTGAGTATTTATTTAGTATTTGTTGATAATTTTCATCTTCTTTTCTAATAATTTCAGTTATAATTCCATTATCAGAAACTAAACAAATAGCATGTTCCAGAAATTCAATTTCGCCATACTTTGGGCTATGAAAAAAAGATGCTTTAATAATTTTTTTGGTTTTCATATTTTCATTTCTCCTAAAGAATTTTTATAAATATAACATAAAAAACGAACGTTGTCAACAAGAAGATTTAAAATTTAAAAAAAAGATTTCAGAAAACGAACTTTAATATAGTGTATCAAAGATTAAAGTTCGTAAAAAAACGACGAAGAGTATTTTCTTCGTCGTTTGAAACATTATTACTAATATTTCTATCTAAATTCTTTTCTTTCTTTTGCTACTAAAGTGGCTACTCTTTCTTGAGCTTTTTCTAGATAGTTTTCACCTTGTTTTAATAAATCACAAATGATATTTGTAATTTCTACAAAGTCTTCTTCCACATAACCTTTAGAAGTCATAGCAGCAGCGCCTAGACGTAATCCACTAGTTTTCATTGGTGGTAATGTATCGAATGGGATACCATTTTTATTACATGTGATTTTAGTTTTACTTAATAGGTCACTAGCATCATGTCCAGTAACATTATAAGTAGAATATGTGTCGATAAGACATAGGTGGTTATCACTACCATTTGAAACCACAGGAATATTGTTAGCTTTAAACGCTTCTACCATTGCTTGCATATTTTTTACTACTTGTTGTTGGTATACTTTAAACTCTGGTTTAAGTGCTTCAGCAAAACAAATTGCTTTTGCTGCAACAACGTGTTCTAATGGCCCACCTTGTGCACCAGGGAAAATCATTTTATTAATTTTAACTGCGATTTCTTCATTGTTAGTAAGGATAATACCACCACGTGGACCTCTTAAAGTTTTATGTGTAGTAGATGTAACTACATCAGCATAAGGTACTGGGTTTGGATGTAGGCCAGCAGCTACTAAACCAGCAATATGAGCCATATCAACCATTAAATATGCACCAACTTCATCAGCAATTTCTCTAAATTTAGCGAAATCAATTACACGAGAATATGCACTTGATCCGGCAATTATCATTTTTGGTTTATGTTCTTTAGCAATATGAAGTACTTCATCGTAATCAATAAGATGAGTATCTTTTGTTACGCCATAAGAAACGGCATTAAATAGTTTTCCTGAGAAGTTAACTTTACTACCGTGAGTTAAGTGTCCACCAGCATCCATACTCATTCCTAGAACAGTATCACCAGGTGTTAATAAAGATAAGTAAACTGCAATGTTTGCACTTGATCCTGAGTGTGCTTGCACGTTTACAAATTTTGCATCATAAAGTTCTTTTAATCTATCTATTGCAAGAGATTCTATTTCGTCAATTACTTCACAACCATCATAGTATCTTTTTCCAGGATATCCTTCAGCATATTTATTTGTTAAAATACTTCCTGTTGCTTTTAGAATATCTTTAGAAACAAAGTTTTCACTTGCAATAAGTTCAATGTTAGTGTCTTGTCTATATTTTTCTTTTTCAATAAGTTCAAAAATTTTATCCATAATGGCACTCCTTTAATTGTATATAATTAGAATAAAAAAGTAAAGTTCCATAAAAGTAAGAACTAATAGGTAAATTTTAAACTATTAAAAAAATATGAATTTTTTAATAGTTAAACCTTATCAAATTTTCTTTTATTCTATGTCTTCTAATAATAGCACAGTATGAATAATAAATAAACTAAAAAATGATAGAAATATTCAAAATTATTAAAAAATATAGAAAACTAGCCATGAAAACCGAATATTAAAATTCATTTTATGAAATATCAATTCCAATAAGTTGACGAGATAGAATT
>CALHQV010000107.1 GCA_938038035.1 uncultured Gemella sp.
TTCCTTATAAATATTCAGCTATTTAATACTATCTGTAGACCTATACTAAATATTACTTTCAATATATTCGATAAAATTCAGGAGTTGTTTTTAATAGCTCAACCTATTCGTATAGGAAAGTTAAACATATTTTTTATAATAGTTATATTCATCTTTGTCTTAACTATATTGATAAACTTAAATAAATTCAAATATATGAGTGCTATTTATGGAGTTTTTGGAATAATTCTAGTTTGTTTAGGAGCTACATATACTCCTAAAGCATATATTGAAGATGTAAATATAGGAAAAAAGAGTATTTTATATATCAGAGAAAATAAAAAAAATATGTTGATAAATACATCTAACAATATTCAAAATTTTTATACAGATTACAGAAAAAAAGATAAGGATTATGATATAATAAACCAGTACGATTTGCTTTTAAATTATGAAGGAAAAAATAAATTTGATTATTTACTTTTGACTTCTGCTAAAAAGAACAAGAGTGAATATTCTCTAGATCTTATAGCAAATGACCTGGTTGGAAAAGTTATTGTAATAGAAAGTTTAGAAAAAAAATTACAAGAAGTAAGGAATATGGCACAGTATAAAAAAATTGATTATATTGTCCTTAAAGAGAATACAGAGATGAAATTTGGAAAGAGTTCTATTTATTATAATAATAAAAAAGTTAGAGTAAAGAATAAGAATTCTAAATTTGAAGTTGAGGTAGATAATTAATGAAAAATGTCTATGTAATATATGGTGAAAATTTTGAAGCCATTAATGATTATGAAAAGAGTATAGCTAAAAAATATTTAAAAGACTTGGATGAATTTAACTATATAAAAATAAATATGCATGAAAATACATTGGAGTCTTTAGTGTATGAATGTAGAAGCAGTGGCTTATTCGGGAATGAAAAAGTAGTAGTTGCAGAAAATTGTAATTTTCTACTTGCTAAACCTAAAAAGCTTAAAGTGGAGCACAATGTTGATACATTAATAAGCTATCTGGATAATATTAGTGAAGAAGTCGTGTTGATTCTAAAAATCGCTGAAAAGATTGATAGTAGAAAAAAACTTATAAAGAAAATAAAAGAAGTAGGAGAAGTTAAGGAATTTTCTAATTTTAATGAAAAGGAAATAGCAAGCTATATAGTGAAAACTGTTGCTGATTCTAATTTGAAAATTTCAAGAGATGATGCAGAATTTCTTGTGAATTATACACGATTAGATTTTGCTAATATAAAAAAAGAATTAGAAAAACTACTTCTTTATTGTGAAGAGAAGAAAGTAATTGCTAGAGAAGATATCGAATTACTAGCGACAAGAAGTCTAGAATACGATGTGTTCAGTTTAACTAACGAGTTATTCGGGAAAAATTATTCGAAATTAAGAGTAGTATACAATTCTTTAGTGTTAAAAAAAGAAGAACCGATTTTCTTATTATCACTTATTAGCGGACAATTAAGAATGTATTATAAAGTAAAGGTTCTACTAAATGAACACTATTCACAAAAAGATATAGCTAGAGAATTAGGAGTTCATCCATATAGAGTACAACTAGCGACACAAGGGATTAGAAATTATAGTGTGGATAAAATTATGAAGACATTAATTCTAGCTGCTGATTATGATAAGTTATTGAAATCTTCATATATGGATAAATATTTGATATTAGATTTGTTTATCAATAAGCTAATTGAGGAGCTAAAATAATTTGTTTCTGTGACTTTACTTATTATTATAAAAGAAGAAAAATCATTAGGGAAAAGAGCTAGTGGGTGAAGAGTACTTAATATGACTAAGTGTTTCTATTTGTTATAAATAGAGGGTTTTATCTAACTGGTGAAATTGTCGATAATGTTAGTACTTATTTTTCTATTATCCAAGAAAAATTGTATGAGCTATAAATATTCTGGGGAAAATGTTTATAGTATTATTTTAAAAAAAAAAAAATATTAATAAAGAGAGTGATTGTTTGAGGATTCTTCAAACAATCATTTTTCGTTAATTCAATGAATTTTAATAGATTCTCTTGAAATAGTTCGAAAAAAACAAAAAATTCAGATAAATCTGTTTATTATATGTAAATATAATGTTATAATGGTAATGTTGAAAAGAAATTAATAAAATGAGGTATTGTTTAATGAAGAAAATTGAAACTAAATTAGCTCAATTAGGAAATAGAAAAGACAAAGTAACAGGTGCGATTGTAACACCGATATATTTATCTACAGCATATGCTCATCCTGGACTAGGTGAGAGTACGGGTTATGATTACACAAGAACAAAGAATCCAACTCGTACAATTTTGGAAGAAGGATTATGTGAACTTGAAGAAGGGTGTCGTGCGATAGCAACAAGTTCAGGTATGAGTGCAATTCAATTAGTATTTGAATTATTTGAATTAAATAGTGAATTTCTTGTTTCTAGAGATTTATATGGTGGAAGTTTTAGATATTTTGATGAACTTGAACGTAAAGGTGCACAGAAGTTTATCTATTTTACGGATGAAGATGATCTTGAAATGAAAATTACAGACAACACTAAAGCTGTATTCATAGAAACTCCAACTAATCCATTAATGCAAGAAGTTGATATTGAAAAAGTTGCTAAGATTGCTAAAGAAAAAAATGCTTTATTAATAGTAGATAATACTCTATTAACGCCATTAAGACAGAAACCATTAACTATGGGTGCTGATATTGTTGTCCACTCAGCAACGAAATATTTAACAGGACATAACGATATTTTAGCCGGAGTTGTAATTACTAATAATGAAGAAGTTGGAGAAAGATTAGCGTGGCTTTCTAATACAACAGGAGCTGTATTGTCATCGTTTGATAGTTGGTTATTCATTAGAAGTTTAAAAACTTTACCATTAAGATTTAATCAACAAGAAAAAAATGCAATGAAATTGGCAGAAGAGTTGGAAAAAAATCCAAATGTTAAAGAAGTTCTATATCCAAAAAGAGGAGCTATGCTAAGTTTTAAACTTCATGATGCTTCTAAAATTGATAAATTTTTACGTTCTTTAAAAGTAGCAATTTTTGCAGAAAGTTTAGGCGGAGTAGAAACATTAGTTACTTACCCAACAACTCAAACACATTTTGATATTCCAGAAGACTTACGTCTTTCTTATGGTCTTACACCAGATTTATTAAGAATATCTGTAGGTGTTGAAGATATTGAAGATTTATTAGAAGATTTTGCACAAGCTTTAGAAGTATAGGGGACAAGTATAATGAGTAGAGTAGAAGAATTTGTAAATAAGTATTATGTAGAGAGAAGAAATACAAATAGTTTAAAATGGGATGCTTTAGAGGAGAGATTTGGAGACAAAGATCTTCTTGCTATGTGGGTTGCAGATATGGAATTTAAAACACCAGATAGTATAAGAGAAGCATTGATTGAGCGTGTTAATCATGGAGTTTTTGGTTATACTAAGTTGCCAGAGAGTTATTATGATCAATATAAAAACTGGCACAAACAAAAATACGATATCAATGTAGAAAAACAATGGATAAGATTTGCTCCTGGTATTGTTCAAGCAATTTTATGGGTGATTCATGCATACACGAAAAAAGATGATTCAGTTATAATTATGCCACCTGTATATTATCCATTTGCTAATTCTATTAGAAATAGTGGTAGAAAACTAGTTGAATCGCCGTTACTTGAGGAAAACGGTGAGTTTAAAATAGATTTTGCTACATTTGAGAAAGAAATTCGTGAGAATAATGTAAAATTATATATTCATTGTTCGCCCCATAATCCAGTAGGTAGAGTATGGACGTTAGAAGAACAAAAACGAGTGTTTGAAATTTGTGAAAAATATGATGTTCTTGTATTATCTGACGAGATTCACCAAGATTTCACATATAATAATCATAAGCAAATCTCTGCATTAGCACTAGAAGATGGAAAATATAATCATCGTCTTATTGTTGCTAACTCGGGTTCAAAAACATTCAACCTTGCATCATTAGTTCACGCAACTATATTAATCCCTGATGAAGATATCAGAAAAGTTTTTGATGTGTATAAAAAAGAGAACTTAGAAGCGGAACCTAGCTTACTAGGGCAGATTGCTTTAGAAGCAGGCTATAGAGAAGGGTATGAATGGCTTGAAGGATTGAAGGAAACGGTATTATATAATTATAATTTACTACATGATACTCTTGCAGAACAGGTTCCAGATATTAAGGTTTATCCGCTAGAAGGAACATATTTAGTTTTAGTGAATTTAGAAAAAGTGCTAGATGAAAAAACAACAAAACAATTCATACAAGATGAATGCGGTTTAGCAATTGATTTTGGACATTGGTTTGGTAAAGGTTATAATAAATACATTAGAATAAATCTAGCGACTAGCCCAGAAAATGTTAAAGAAGCTATTAATAGAATAATTAAAAATTGTAATAATTAGAATAAAGTTAGAAGGAAGAATTTGGAGATTTTCTCTAAATTCTT